>CAXMSI010000001.1:0-359 GCA_964196085.1 uncultured Acidimicrobiia bacterium
CTTCCCCTCATTCTCAAACACTTCATAGGCGATCTTTGCGCCGTCACGTTCGACGAAGCCCTCTAAGTCGGGGGTTACAGCTCTCATTGCACAACCTTTCTCTCGGTCGTCGCCATCACGGCTCCAACCTTTCTTAACGCGCCCTTCAGTGCGCTGACATCTTTTCCAAGGAGGATCATCGACTCGGCACCAAGAAAGAGGGCCGCGACCAGCAGCGACAACTCGGTGGCAGAGAAGCCGGCCAGGCCGAAGCCCTCCCGAGTGGCTCGTTCGATAGCTTGGGTCAGAACGACTTCCCACGATTCCAGCATGTCGCGAACCTCGGCGCCAACAGCCTCGGAGGACCAACCTGCACTGAT
>CAXMSI010000001.1:369-7960 GCA_964196085.1 uncultured Acidimicrobiia bacterium
CAGCTCTTGGAGTACTCGGACGTACCCAGACTCAAGATCGTCGTCGAGATAGTCGCAAGCTCGCTCCCATTGCTCGGCAAACGAAGCCTGCCCTGAATACATGGCCGCTTGCCTATCGACGAGTTGATCATTTTCAGCTCGAAGCATCGCCAGTATCAGTTGATCCTTGCTTCCGAAGTGATAGTGAATCTGAGAAAGTGGAACCCCCGCGCCGTCGGCAACCTTCCTCGTCGACAACGCCGCAAACCCGCCCGCCAACAGCCTGGTGCGAGCAGAGGCCAGGATCTTTGCTCTAGCGCCTAGTGTGGACATGGAATCTTTCGGTCGGTCGACCGATTAAAGCACTCTTGAGCTATCTTGTCAACCAGCCAAAACCATGGCCGCTACGTGGGAAGTTCCCACCGGAAAGTAATATCCGCTGGCTGTGGCTACCCGACCCCGTCGGGCGGTCTAGCCGCCGATGAAACTCATCTCGACTTTTTGCCAACCAACGGTATGTTCGCTGCGCACTTGGGAGTACCGGTCGGTACGCCCCGCCCAGACTGATCCGATTAGCGACCTGAGTTCGTCTGGTTCGGCTCCTACACGAATGGCGCTCCGCAGATCGGTCCCGCCCGAGGCGAAGAGACACGTATAGACCGACCCTTCAGCCGAAAGCCTTGCTCGAGAGCAGTCACCGCAGAACGGCTGACTCACTGAGGTGATAACCCCAATCTCTCCCTGGCCGTCAAGGTATCGATACCGTTTCGCTACCTCGCCTACGTAGTTGGGGTCACTGGGCTCAAGTGGCCAACGACTGCCAATAGTCGACACGATCTCTGCACCGGTCACTACCTGGTCCATTGCCCACCCATTAGCTGTTCCGACGTCCATGAACTCGATGAATCGAAGGATGTGGGGTGTTCCCCGAAAGTGCTCAGCTGTCTCGATCAACGTGTGGTCGTTGACTCCCTTTTGCACCACAGCGTTGATCTTGATCTGAGTGAAACCGGCGGCTTGAGCTGCCTCGATACCCGCCAGGACATCGTCGACCGAGAACTTCGAGTCGCTCATGGCGTCAAACACATCTTTGTCGAGAGTATCCAATGAAATGGTGAGGCGGTCTAACCCAGCCTCCCGCAATTCAACCGCATCCCGTGAGAGCAAGGAGGCATTCGTCGTCATTGCAATGTCTTCGATGCCGTCAATTCCGGCCAGCATCTCGACGAGGGTTGGGAGGTTCCGACGTAAAAGAGGTTCGCCGCCAGTCAAGCGGATCTTCGAGACCCCAGCATCTACAAATGCGCTTGCGACTATGGCGATCTCCTCGAAGGAGAGCAACTGTTCGCGCTTGAGATACTCGAAGTCGTCAAAGACCTCTCGGGGCATGCAATAACGGCAGCGAAAGTTACACCGGTCAGTGACAGAGATTCGCAAGTCCTTGAGTGGGCGACCAAGAGTGTCAATCATTGGACACGAGTTTAGTGCCCTGATTGCGACATACTGAAGCCGGCAACTGTTACCTCAGAGGTGAAAACTGTGTCCGACATAGAACAAGTTCCCGCCAGCCAACGCGAGCAATGGGTCGCTACCAACAAGGCGCTCGAAATCGACGTTCGTGAACCAAAGGAGTGGGCAGCTGGCACGATCGATGGCATTACCAAGATCAGCATGGGCGATGTCCCAGCGCGCCTTGACGAGTTCGACAAGGACGTCCCCATCCTCGTGGTGTGTCGCTCCGGTGCTCGGAGCCAGCGAGTGGCCGAGTTCCTCACCGAACACGGATACACAGCAGCCAACCTCGCTGGCGGGATGATCGACGTCGTCGATCACGCTGCCGAGTAGCCGCCCTAAACTTGGGCGATGAGTCCGCTCTCAACGCTACCCAACGATCTTCCAGTCCCCCTCGATGACGGTGCTGCTGACCACCTAGCCGGAGCTTGGCTCCCATCTACCTCACTTGAGACAACCAATGGCACACAGCTCGATCTGAGCCGCCATGAGTCGGAGTGGCTGGTGCTCTACATCTACCCAATGACCGGGCGCCCTGATCAAGTCCTGCCCTCAGGATGGGAGCAGATCCCCGGGGCCAGAGGGTGTACACCACAATCCTGTTCATTCCGCGACCATCACGTAGCACTGCAGTCTCTCGGAGCTCAGGTAGTTGGAATGAGCGTGCAGACCACCGAGTACCAACGCGAGATGGTGGAGCGCCTTCATCTACCCTATCCAGTAGCTTCCGACGCAGACCGCAAGTTCGGGACGGCTCTGAAACTTCCAACCATGTCCGTCGAAATGCCTGACGGCCGAGGCACTCACCTCTACAAGCGCATAACTCTGATTGTTAAGGGTGGCCAGATCCAGCATGTCATGTACCCGGTGTTTCCTCCCGATCAGAACGCTGAGGACGTCGAGAACTGGCTAGGTAATGTTTGATCTAGTAACCGCAAACCAACTGATCTTGATTGCGATAATCACGTTTCTTGCCGGCATTGTGCAAGGCACCGCCGGGATGGGATTCGCTGTCGTAAGTGTGCCACTGTTGAGGATCGTGGCTCCAGAACTCGTTCCAGTTCCATTGATGACTGCAATGATGGCCATCTCGTTGGCTTCTCTCCTCAGGGAACGCCAGCACATCTCTCTCCCCCGGGTGGGTTGGGTGCTGGCCGGCCGGGTGCCAGGCGCAATTCTCGGAGCATTTCTCCTGGCAACCATCCCTAGCTTCGCTCTCGATATCTCCATTGGAGCCATGGTGCTCTTAGCCGCGGTGGCGATGGCAATTGGCTGGGTGATTCCGTACAACCGGGTGAGCCAGTTTCTCGCCGGGCTTGTAAGTGGCACCACTGGGACTTCAACGGGCATCGGCGGGCCACCGCTCGCCATGCTGTATCGCGAGAGAAAAGGCCCCGAACTCCGATCGACGCTCGGAACAGTCTTCGTAGTCGGACTCACCATAAACCTCACCACGCTTGCCTTGAGCGGCCAGCTTACGTTTCATGATGTTCAACTTGGCACTCTGGTGGTACCACCTTCCCTGCTCGGTTTCGCCGCAAGCTCAAGGCTTCGTAATGTCATCGAGGGCGAGCCTCTCAGAAAGGCCGTACTCATACTCTCTTCTGCCGCTGCCATCACCTTGCTGGCGAGAACCCTCCTATAACTCCATACGCGAAACCATTTCTGAGGCTATGAACTCTTTGACCCCCTCACCACCGGTCAGGGCCAACGAGAGTTCATGAGCTCCCGGTTTCAAAGACAGGTCAAACTGGAAGAAGCCACAACACTGGCGTTCGTTCGCCATCCATTGGCTGACCTGAACCAGCCTGTCAGCGCCCAAGCTAAACGAGTAGCCATCGTCAAGCTCGACGTACCCAGTCATGGCAGATACCAGGGCTTCCCCAAGATCTTCCTGGTTCTCGAGGTCATCTATCTGGCCTATATCACATGCAATCCAACTCACGTCATCTCCTATTCACAGCGATAGACGATAAGGTACAACTTCAAGCTGACTTGAAGTCAAGGGACTATTTGTGAGAATCGGTGAAGTCGCTGGAGAGGCCGGCCTAGCCACGTCTACGATCCGGTACTACGAGGAACTCGGCCTTATCAAAGAGCCTCGGCGGATCAGTGGTCAACGATCGTTCCCACCTGAGGCCGTACAACAACTCCTGTTTATCAAGCAGGCGGCTCGCCTTAACTTCTCTCTCAAGGAAATCAAGACATTCCTCGACGGTCTCAACGACGTGCAGCCGCACTCTCGGGTCTGGCAGGGATTCGCTGAAGAAAAGATTGTCGAACTTGAAGCTCAGATTCTCGATCTCCAAACGGTGCTCGAGAGGTTAGAACTTAGTTTGTCATGCGGGTGCTCCGACCCCACCAGCTGTACCGGACCGGCTGGCTAACTCGAACCCTTCGAATAGAGCCAGCTGTATCGCAATTCTCCCTGACTTTTGCCAAACATCGCACCGACACTGGTCGCAGCTATGAGAGCCACTACGGGCATCCGGAAAACATCTACTTGGAGGAGGACCACCAGTGCAACAACCATGGCTACGTAGCCCGAGATGAAGGTGCCCTTGCCCCGCAGTAGTTGATTGCCCAGTCCAACAAGAGCTGGCACGAACCCTAGAAGGCTGGCAGCGACCAGGAGGGCGAACCCAAGCAATCCAACCCCGAAGGCAACGAGCTGCACGACCGGGCGCATATCCAGCGGCAACTGCCCAGCCACTATCAGCAACGCACCCGCAAGGGCAGGTGGCACAAACCACACGGCGAACCCACGGCCCAAGCTTGAGAGTGGAGAATCAGCAACGCAATTGCTCCTTCTCTCGAGCCAAGAAGGGGCTACCCAATTCACCGCTGGAGCGAGCAGAAGCAGCACCAGCACCCAAATCACAGCACTAAGGAGCAGCGCAGCCCTGACTTGCAATGGTCGCTGCCGCTCCAGAATCTGACGGCTGCTCCCTTGCACAAAGGCACCATCGGCGACTTCAAGGCCTTGGGTGACCACCACGTCACCAAGAACTCTTGCAGTTTGTGACAAAGCAACATCAGCTAGGTGAGTGTGTATCGAGCCAACAACTTCTCCTTGTACAGACAGGCTGCTTCCAAGCACATCGATGTTTCCGGCAATGCTGCCCTTGGTCTGCGTCGAGTAGGCCAGCGTTTGCAAGTCACCCTGAATGCTTCCGTCGGTCACAACTCGGCCCGAAAGTACCACTATGTCGCCGGTGACCAAAGCGTTGGTGCCAAGCGTCACCGAGCCTGCAACCCCCCGAATGTCGCCCTCCACCGTGCCGTCGATGCGGACCGATCCGCCAAACACCAGAACATCGCCTTCAACGAGTCCGCCAACCGACACCGAACCAGTGGTTCCAATGATGAGATCACCACCGACAACCCCGTCAATCCGAGCAGCGTTGGCAAGTACGTGCAGGTTGTGTGGGATGGTCCGGCCTTCAGCGAGCACGTAGACCTCGTCGCCTACAAGCTCACCTGCCCAAGCAGGAGACACGCCCGTAACCAGCGCAACAAAAAGGAGAATACCGGTGAGCTTACGCCCCACTGGATAAGTTGAGCATGGACGTCAACAGCTCGTAGAGAGGACCTGGATAGAGGCCAAGGAAGAGCGTCACTGCAATGCCGAAGACGACGCCAGCCTTCTGGAATCTATTCACCACTAGCTCAATCTCAGCGTCCTCAAAGTACATCGCGACGATCAACCGAATGTAGAAGAAGAAGGCGACTACCGACATTACCAAACCAATGATGACTGCTGGGAACAAGTCGGCGGCGATAGCTGAAGAGAAGATCAAGAACTTGCCAACAAAGCCCGAGGTGAGTGGCATGCCCGACATCGACAACATGAAGATGGTCAGGCCAGCGGCCAAGACTGGCGATGACTTTCCGAGGCCTCGGAATCGTTCAATGGGGGCGCGTCCATCACCCGCTACGACTCCAACTATTGAGAACGTCAGAACAAGTGTCACAGCGTACGCAAGTAGGTAGTAGGTCACTGCTCGCGTGCCAGAGTTGCCAAACGCATCCGAGCGGCCAGCTGCTACACCCATCAGCATGAACCCAGCGTGGGCGATACCTGAGTAGGCCAACATGCGTTTGACATCGTCTTGTCGGATGGCATAGAGCGTTCCGAGCATCACAGAAACGACACCGATAGTGACAAGCGGCACCCGTAGGTCTCCGAACAGCGGCCCAAAGCTGGTCTCAACCAGGCGTAGCAGTGCCGCAAACCCTGCAATCTTTGCAACCGCTGAGATGAACCCAACCAATCGGGTCGGAGCGCCTTGATATACGTCAGGAGCCCAGAAGTGGAAAGGGGCCGCGGTTACCTTGAACAACAAGCCCATCAGGATCAGGGTCGACCCAATGATGGCTACGAGTGGGACTCCTATGTGGAAGCCGATAGCCGGACCACTCAATACCACCCTGGTCGAAGCAGCAGCGTCGACGAGTTGAGCGGCGACAGCTCCGTAGGATAAGCGGCCGGTACCCGTGAACAGCAGAGCAATGCCATACAACAGTACCGCCGACGCCATTGAGCCGAGGAGGAAGTATTTCATTGAGGCTTCGTCTGAATCTCGTGAGCCCTTGCCGATGGCTGTGAGAATGTAAAGACTGATAGAACCAACTTCAAGACCGAGGAACAGCATGATGAAATGGGCTGAAGTTGCCATGAACATGAAGCCTGCAGTGGCAAGCAGGACTAGGGCCAGGATCTCAGCTGACCTTTCGACGTGATCCTCAACAAAGGACCATCCCATGGTCAAAGCCAAGAGAGCAACACCAAGGAGCACCGCCAACCAGGTAATGCTCATCTGGTCCATAATCACCATGTCGGTGTATCCAAAGCCCCCAAATCCCTTTTCGACGTACCGCCATTGAGTGACAAGGGCCAAAGCTGCCCCTCCCATTGACGCCCCCGCAAATACCCTGAGGGTGAGCTCATGCGTCTTGGGGCCGAATCCGAGCAAAACCGTCAATACGGCCCCGACCGCCAGAGCGACCTCAGGAAGAACTGTAAGAAGGTTGAGAGTCTGAGTACTCACTTGGAAACCTCCAAGTTTCGATCCATCACGAACTCAACAACCGCGTCAGTGGTTGGCTCAATCTTCTCCAACAACACTTGTGGAAACAGGCCTAGCCCAATAATCAATGCAATCAGTGGCACAAACAGCAGCTTCTCGGCAGCACTCAAATCTGCCATTGTTTCGTTCTCTTCACCAGTCGGCTCGCCGGTAAACACCCGCTGGTAGGCCCAGAGCAGGTAGATCGCGGCAAGGATTACACCGGACGCTCCGATTACTGCAGCCCACGGGAGCGTCTCGAACGACCCAATGAGTACTAAGAACTCTCCAGTGAACCCAGCCAGACCCGGCAAGCCAACCGAGGCGAAACTCATGAACAAGAATACCCCCGCAAGGATCGGCGCCGGTTTAGCCAAGCCTCCAAAATCAGCAATCTTCTTCGTGTGACGCCGCTCATAGAGAAGACCAACCAGCATGAAAACGCCACCAGTGATCAGGCCGTGGTTAACACCCTGTAAAACAGCACCGGCTGACCCTCCGCGGGTCATTGAGAAGATCCCCAGGACGATGAAGCCGAGGTGGCTGACGGATGAGTAGGCAACCAGCTTCTTGAGGTCAGGTTGCATGATCGCAACCGCCGCTCCGTAGACTATTCCGATCACGGCCAAAGCTGCGATGTAGCCCATGTACTTGTAGGAAGCATGCGGGAAGAGCACCAAGTTGAACCGCATCAAGCCATAGGTACCCAGCTTGAGCATCACCCCAGCAAGCAACACCGAACCAGCGGTGGGTGCCTGCACGTGGGCGTCGGGTAGCCACGTGTGGAACGGGAACAGCGGGACCTTGATAGCGAAGGCAATGGCGAATGACCAGAACAACCACTGCTCTTGCATTGGTGAAAGTGTCGGGGCCGCATTAAGCACTAGGTCTGCGTACTCAAAACTCCATTGCCCCATGACAGCAAAGTGGGTGGCACCGAGATACAGAATGCCGGCCAGCATAAGCGCCGAACCAAATGCCGTGAATAGGAAGAACTTGACTGCTGCGTAGATTCGATTCTCAGAGCCCCA
>CAXMSI010000001.1:7970-13868 GCA_964196085.1 uncultured Acidimicrobiia bacterium
CCGGTCATGTTTGAGTGATGGAAGTACAGGGCCAGGATGCCGAGCAGCATCAACACCGAACCGGCGAGCGTAAAGATGAAGAACTTGACCGCGGCGTAGAGCCTGCGCTTACCGCCCCAGATGCCGATGATGAAGTACATCGGAATGAGAACAGCCTCAAAGAACACGAAGAAGAGCAGCAAGTTCCTTGAGAGGAACACGCCGAACATACCCGCTTCGAGGAAGAGGATCATGGCCACTAGCAACCGTGATCGGTCGGTCACTTTGGCTGAGATACCAATGCTGAGGGGTACCAGGACTGCAGTCAACATCACCAGGGGCAGAGAAATACCGTCGACTACAAGGTGCCAATTCACACCCAAGCTCTCAATGAGGCCCGATCGCTCGCCGAACTGTGGACTCGAAATGTTCTCGAATGCCCTGAACAGCCACACCGAGACTGCCAGTGGAATCGACGAGAGAGCCATGCCAATGGGGACAGCCAAGTTTAAGCGATCTTTCGGAATCAGCATCACGACAACAGCTGCCGCCAAAGGAACCAATGTCAAAACGGTAAGGATTGGGAAGTCCATGGCTACGATCCCCCGCCCATCAGAACCCAGACAACAAGACCGATTGCTCCTGCAAGAAGCCCAACGCCATATTGGCGGACGAACCCAGTCTGAACACCTTGGAGCTTGCCACCGAGCCAGTTGACGCCGCCGGCAACACCGTTGACAGCTCCATCAATGACCTTGCCGTCGAACCAAGACATACCTTCGGCGGCACGGGCGAGCGGAGCAACAATCACCTTTTCATAGCCACTGTTGATGCCCCAGCCATTATCTAGGAACCCAAGTGGCCCAGAGATCCGATCGAGCAAATGAGTTCGAGCATCGGCATCGCCTCGGTAGAACATCCAAGCAACGGCGGCGCCAGCAACGGCCACAGCAACAGAAACTCCTATCAGGATATATTCGAGGGAACCTTCCGGGGCGTGCTGTTCCTGCACAGCCTCAAAGACAGGATGCAGGAAGTTGCCGAGACCGTGGAAGAACGGAGTATTCATGAAGCCACCAAACGCTGCCAACACTGCGAGTCCGATGAGCGGCATGGACATAGACCGAGGTGACTCATGAGGATCAACACCTTCAGACCAGTTGCTCTCACCTAGGAACACCAACACGAACCAGCGTGTCATGTAGAAGGCAGTCAGGAGCGCAGTTACTAGGCCAAGCGCCCAAACGGCTTGGTAGATTCCGCCCCTGGCGAACGCTGCGGCGAGAATCTCGTCCTTCGACCAGAAGCCTGACAGAGGCGGAATGCCAGCAATAGCAACTGTGGCTATTGCCATTGTCCAACCGGTGATTGGCATCTTCTTGAACAGGCCACCCATCTTGCGCATGTCTTGCTCGCCACCCATGGCGTGAATCACCGAGCCAGCTCCCAACACTTTCTTGATGTCGTTCTGTGCCATCGCAATAGTCGCTGCGACAAACGCCGTAACGACGCCAACCAAGGCCACTGTCGTAAGCGCCGTTGTGCTGAGATCGAAGATTGGCGCGGCACGAGCGACCATGTACACGCCCGCTGTCACCATCGTGGCTGCGTGAATCAGGGCGGATGCAGGTGTGGGGCCAGCCATGGCGTCAGGTAGCCACACGAACAAGGGCATCTGGGCTGACTTGCCTGCAGCACCCAGCAGGAGGAGCAAACCAATGACAGTTGCAACACCGCCAGCGATGTGCACGGCCGGATCGTGGAGCACTGTTTCGAAGTCGAAGGTACCGAAGTATTTGAAGATCAACATGAGTGCGATGAGGAACCCAACGTCACCGATTCGGTTGAGCACAAAGGCCTTCTTGGCCGCAGCTGGAGGCAGATCCTCAGTGAACCAGAAGCCGATGAGCAGGTATGAGGAGAGGCCAACGAGTTCCCAACCTAAGAACACCATGGCGAAGTTCCCGGCCAACACCAGAATGAGCATGGAAGCGGCGAAGAAGTTGAGATTGGTGAAGTAGCGGCCGAACCGTTCATCTCCATGCATGTAGCCAATGGAGTAGATGTGGATCAGCGAGCCGACTCCGGTGACGAGCAGCGCCATGACAATGCTCAGCTGGTCCCACTGCAACGTGAAACTTGCGCCAATACTCGGCATCCAGTCCCAGAGGTGCACCGTCTCGGCGCGGTGAAGGTCACCAGCAAAGGCCGGAACCGCTGCCACAAGAGTGACGAAGAACGCTCCGACGGAAGTGGCGCTGGCAATATATCCAGCAACAGGCTCCTTGAGCCGGGAGCCAATGAAGTGAAGCACAACCGAGCCAAATAGGGGCAAAGCGATGATGAGCCAAATGAAGTCAGTCATTGCTAACCCCTCAGCTCTGCAAGATCGTCAACGTTGACCGACCGGCGACGGCGGAATACCGCCACCACAATCGCAAGGCCGACAACTACCTCAGCTGCAGCGACCACCAAGACGAAGAACATGGCTAGCTGTCCCTCTGGGTTGCCCGACCCAATGCCGCCAGCGACGAATGTGAGGTTGGCAGCGTTGAGCATGAGCTCGATGGACATGAACATGATGAGAGCGTTGCGGCGAGTAATCATTCCAGCCATGCCAATGACAAAAAGGAGTGCCGCGAGTGTGAGGTACCAACTTGGATCAACCATTGTCAGCACCCTTCCTCTTTGGGCGGCTCATGGCGAGGGCAACAGCTCCGATGGCCGCTATCAAGAGCAGCAGCGACGTGACTTCAAACGGAAGAAGCCAGCCCGATGCGGTGCCGCCAGAGCCGAACAGCATCACTCCGATTGACTCCACGGTCCCCGCCTCTCCAAGCTGCTCAACAGTGGGCAGCTGCTCAGCCACTGTCCAGTCGAACAGGTTGGTCAAGAACAGAGCAACGCCAAGCCCAACCGATCCGAGAATCACTAGGCCGGCACCGAGGCGCTGACCCCGAATGGACTCCTTGGTATCGAGTGTTTCGTCGACGCCTACATACATGATGACGAACAAGAACATGGTCATGATGGCGCCGGCGTAGACCACAATCTGTACGCCAGCAACGAAATGCGCGAGCATGGTGACGTACAACAACCCAAGCGAAAACAGGGTTCCGAGCATCCCCAAAGCCGAATAGACGGGATGCCGAGATAGCACCAGTGTCAGGGCGCCAGCAATTGCGCCAACAGCGCCAATGGCGAACAACAGCTCAGCCACTAGGACTCTCCTTCCTCGGACTCAGTGCTTGCTGACTGGCCCTTTTCGCCCTTGTGCACGCCGTGTCCGGCAGTACCAGTCCACGCTGGGACGCCTTCGTAGGCAGCCCTTCCCTGAGGCGATGTTGCCCTCATCCAGCCTGCAGATTCTTCGAGCTCACCCATGTCGGCAAGCTCATCGTCTGGGTTGTGATGGTTGGGAGTGCCATCAGGGTCAACCAGCAGTTCTTCCTTCGTGAAAATGGCGTCTTCTCTGCTGGTCACTGACATTTCGAACAGCTTTGAGGTGGTGATGGCCTCGGTTGGACACGCTTCAACGCACAGTGCGCAGAACACGCATCGCAGCATGTTGATTTCGTAAACGAAGCCAAATCGTTCCCCCGGACTCACCGGATCGTCGATGGGGTTGTCCTCGCCTCGCACGTAGATGCAGTTGGCAGGACAAACACCAGCACAAAGCTCGCATCCAATGCACTTCTCCATGCCGTCTTCGTAACGGTTCAGCACATGGCGTCCATGAAAACGGGCCGGCTTGTCGCGCATTTCGGCCGGATACATGGTGGTGACACGCTCCTTGGGCATGTGCCCGAGGGTGACCCTCATGCCCTTCCAGAAGTTTCCGACAATGGTGAACAGATCATCAGCCATTTAGGCACCCCCTCCAAAGGATCCGAGGCCGAACGTCTGAATCGAAACCACAACAGCAATAATGCCTAGCCAAATCACCGAAGCAGGGATCAGGCGTTTCCAACCAAGGTCCATGAGCTGGTCGTACCGCATCCGAGGGAAGGAAGCCCGCACCCAGACAAAGATGAACAGCAGGACGCCGATCTTGGCCATGAACCAACCGAACGACAGAGCCACCGCTGCCCACCCGTGCAGGAGGTCGACACCAGGGCCACTCCAACCGCCCATGAACAATGTGACGGCTATTGCTGACATGGTGAACATGTTGAGGTACTCGGCGAGGAAGAACATTGCGAACCGCATGCCTGAATACTCAGTATGAAACCCGGCAACGATCTCTTGCTCTGCCTCTACAAGATCGAACGGAGCACGGTTCGTCTCAGCGAAGATGGCGATCATGAAAATAATGAAGGCCGGAAACAACGGGATCACGTTCCAATATCGCGCTCCCTGCTGGGCAACAATCTCTGAAAGAGACATGGCTCCAAGGCCAGTCCCAGTCGATCCTGCGGCTGTCCAAAGCACTACTGAAACCATCGACAGCCCAATGGCCGCCTCGTAAGAGATCGCCTGAGCCGCACCGCGCACTCCTCCAATAAGCGGGTATTTGGAACCAGAAGACCAACCAGCCAAAACAATCGCATAGACACCCATCGAACTCACACCGAGAATGAACAGCAGACCCACATTGAGATCGAGCGCAGCGAAATTAATCTCGGTGAGTTGTCCGTCGAGAACGACTGAAATGGGTTTGGCCCACGGAACAACAAGCACAAGAAGGAAGGCTGGCACAGCGGCAAGGAACGGGGCCAACTCGAACACGAACCGGTTGATGTTGGTTGGGTTGAGTTGCTCCTTGAAGAACAGCTTCAGGCCATCGGCCACCGTCTGGAGCATGCCCCAAGGGCCGGTTCGGTCGGGGCCAACGCGCTGTTGGAAATCAGCGAGGACTTTGCGCTCTCCCCAGACCAGGAAGATCAAAATTGTGAGCCCCAATGTGAACGAGAAGAGCACTTTGGCGATCATGATCCACCAAATCATTCGGTGCCCCCTGCGCTTGCTGTGACCAACACTGAGGCACCCACAGCTGGGCCGCCGGGCTGGTTGAATGGAACGAACACGGTGCCCACGGGGATGCTCTGGTCTCGTACGAGAACAACATCTTCGCCTTCGACATTGACGCTCCCGTTAGCTCCGATGCGTTCCGCATCAGCAGGATTAAGCCCAACAAACGCCGGATCAACCAGTCCTGCGAGAGACGGTCCGGCTTGCGCCAGCACGCCGTTGTCATACAGTTTTCGGGCCGAATGAACAACGAATCCGTCAGAGACGCCTGTGTCGGACGTTGTGCCGACTGGAATGTATGCCAGGGGCTGAGAGGCTCCATCGCGAGGAGCTTGGACGCCGGAGCGTTCTTTCCAATCGAGCAAGAACCAGCTGATGCCTTCGTAGGCGGGAGCTGTCTTGGAGATCTCATCGGCGATCACTGATGCCGAGGTGAGGGCCATTGGGGCGCCCATCATCGACGATAGATCGTCAAGGACAGCCCAATCAGCTCGTGCCTGGCCGGGCCCCTCAACAACCTTGTTGGCCTTCATGACACGACCGTCAAGGTTGGTGACGGTTCCTTCCTTTTCAGCAAAGCCGAGAGCTGGCAGGATGATGTCAGCATGCTTGTTTGACTCAGTGACAAAGCAGTCAATCGAAACTAGGAACTCAACGGACGACAATGCCTCTTGGGCAAGCGCCGTGTTGGGAACGTCGGCTGCGGGGTCAGCACCGACAAGCAACAGCGCCTTTAGCTCGCCATCAACTGCAGCCTGAAGCATCCCAGCAGTATCTAGCCCACGATCAGTTGGGACCGAGCCCCAAGTGTCGGAGTACAGGTCCGCGTTGTCGAGAGTGGCCCTGCCAGGCAGCAGGTTCGGAGCGAGGCCCATGTCGAGAGCCCCAAACGTGTTAGAACGCCGGGCAAGCGGGAGCACTGAAGCCCCTTCAAGGTCTCGGGCAAAG
>CAXMSI010000001.1:13878-32394 GCA_964196085.1 uncultured Acidimicrobiia bacterium
CAAGAGTGCTGACTCGGTAAGCCCTGCCTTGCCAACAAGGGCCACAACGGGGCCCTCGTTGAGTAGCGCCCTGGCTTCTTGGAAACCGTCGGCTCCAGCAATGAGATCAGCAAGCGTTTTGTCGCCTCGACCGGGGGTGTAGCTAAATTCGTGAGTGGCAATCTCAGACAGCCCAGTTCCCATCGGATTGACCACGATGAGGTTCGCACCCAAAGCGGTGACTGCTCGATACACCCTGAGGAAGAGCGTCGAGTGCTCCTCCTTGAGATCGGCAGCCCACACAAGGATGGTTTTAGCCGATTCGAGATCCGCGATAGTTCCCTTGCCGGAGAGACCGACCAAAAATTCAGCGTTCAGAGCGTCATCGAGCCGAGCGTCAACGTTGTTGCTCTTGAGCACCATGCGCATGAACTTGGAGAGGGCGTATGCGTCTTCGTTGGTGCCTCGGGCACCACCGATAGCGCCAACGGTACTTCCTGAGAAACTGGAGAATTGGTCGCTGACGAAGCTGAGTGCTTCGTTCCATGAGGACTCGTGGAATTCGCCGTCGGAGCCCTTCACGAGTGGCTTGGTGAGCCGGTCGTCTGAACCAAGCCACTCGAAACCAAAACGACATTTGTCATTGAGCCAACCATGGTTGGTAGCTTCGTTGTCGAGGCCGGTGACCCGAAGTACCTCGTTGTGGCTTGCCTGCACCGTGACTGATTCACCAACAGTGCAATGACCGCAGACCGATGAAACCTCTTTGAGGTCCCATGGCCGAGCCTTGAACCTATAGACCGATGAAGTGAGGGCACCCACTGGGCAAATCTGCACAACATTGCCCGAAAAGTACGAAGCGAATGGGTCTTCGGCGAACGTATTGACTTGGGTGTGATTGCCTCGGTCAATGAATTCAATGAGCGGATCACCTGAGATTTCCTCACCAAACCGAACACATCGCGAACACAGGATGCACCGCTCACGATCTAGCAACACCAGATCACTCAGAGGGATCGGCTTTTCGAAGTGGCGCTTTTGTTCCACGAACCGTGACTCGCCGGGACCATGAGACATGACTTGATCCTGGAGCGGGCACTCTCCGGCCTTATCGCAGATTGGACAGTCCAGAGGGTGGTTGATGAGCGTGAACTCCATGATCGCCTCAACCGCCTTCTTGACGGTTGGGGAGTTGGTGTGCACCACCATGCCGTCGCTGACGGGCAGGGTGCACGAAGGGACCAGCATGGTGCCCCGAGGGCCTTCAACCTCCACAAGGCAAGCCCGACATTGTCCGACCGGCTCCATGCGATCGTGATGGCAGAAGTGAGGGATATTGGTTCCGGCTTCGGCTGCGGCGCTAATAAGCGGCTGTCCGCCAGCCACCTGACGGTCTTGGCCGTCGATAGAGATGGTGATCTTCTCGGTCATGCTTCATCACCCCCGGGGCGGCCAATCGTCACTGGGACGTTGCGCGCCCGAGCAATGTGCGATTCGACTTCAGACTTGAAGTACTTGAGTAGAGAGAGAACTGGTGAGACAGCTGACGGACCGAGCGGGCAGATGGTGGTCATCTTTGGTGGCCATGCCAGCCCAACCGAAATGCCGTCGGAAACATCATGAAGCAGATCAAGATCGACATCGCGTCCGGTTCCGTCGAGGATGCGCTGGAGGATCATGTCGAGCCATGTAGTGCCTTCGCGGCACGGCGTGCACTGTCCACAGGACTCTTCTGCATAGAAGCGCACAAGGCGCTCCGCCGCAGCCACCATGTCAGTGGTGTGGTCCATAACGACAATGGCACCCGAACCGAGCATGGACCCAGCCATGTCAGTGGTCTTCTTGAGAATCTGCATATCGAGGTGTTCTTCGGGAACGAACCACGGAGCCGAGGCGCCACCTGGTATCCAGGCTTTGAGCTCGTTCTCGTTACGAATCCCACCCGCAATATCGAAGATCAACTCACGCCAGGTAAGGGTGCGGGTGAGTTCGTAATTTCCAGGCTTATTGACGTGACCAGAGATCGACATCATAAACGTGCCGGTGTCCTCGTCGCCGCCCAGAGCTCGATACCAATCCACCCCGTTCGAAAGAATGTGTGGAAGGTTGGCCATGGTCTCAATGTTGTTGACTATGGTCGGAGCCATGTACAGGCCCTTGGCAGCAGGGAAGTAGGGGGGTTTAAGGCGAGGTTCACCACGCTTGCCTTCTAGGGAGTTGAGCAGCGCGGTTTCTTCACCACAGATGTAGGCACCAGCACCTAGGTGGACTGTGAGTTCAAGATCAAAGTCGGTCCCAAAGATTCCCTTTCCGAGGAAGCCATTCTCGTAGGCGTCTACCACGGCTTGCTGTACCCGGCGGGCTGGTTTGGGGTACTCGCCGCGGATGTAGATGAACGCGTGATGCGCCTCGTTAGCAATGGCAGTAATGATGGTGCCTTCGACAATCTCGTGCGGATCGCGCTCCATGATCTGGCGGTCCTTGAAGGTCCCAGGCTCAGACTCATCACCGTTCACCACAACGTAGGTAGGTCGGGACGGGGCCAGGAATGACCACTTCATGCCAGCTGAGAAACCGGCACCACCACGGCCAATGAGACCTGATGCTTTGACCATTTCGACAAGCTCACCACGGGTCATGCCAGTGGCCTTGCGAGCACCTTCGTAGCCACCATTGTCGAGGTAGCGACCCATGGTGTGGGAGTCAGTAGGGTGCTCGTTCATCAGCTTGGTGATGACCAGGGGGTGACCCATCACTCACCTCGCCTTGGCTCAAGGGCGTCAGTGTTGACAGCAGCAGTACCAAACACCGGGAAGGCAGGGAATGGGCCAACGGCTGCGTTTTCCTCTTTTACCGCCCAATCGAATGAGGTCTTGCCCCCAAAGAGAGCTTGCATCTCATCGCCGTTGACTGCGTCAGGCTTTGCATCACGGAGCCAGGTTATGAGCTCACCCGCCTTGGCGGGGGTGACTCCTTCAACCAGTTCGTAGTTGACGAGCAGGGCCGGGGCGCCGCCGCATGCTCCGATGCACTCGGCGTGTTCTACAGCTACTTCTCCGTCTGACTCACCCGACGGAACACCTGACTCCATTTCAACGCTCTCGAGAACGTCGTCGGCTCCGAGTAAGAAACACGAGATCGAAGAACAGACCGACACGAGGTACTTGCCCTTCTCCTCCATCTTGTACATGTTGTAGAAGCTGGCGGCAGACTTCACCTGGGCAGGGGTGAGGCCAACAAGATCAGCCACAATTCGCATGCCCTCGTCGGTGAGATATCCGTCGATCTGCATAGCCATGTAAAGCAACGGCATCACAGCCGAACGTTTCTCGGGGTATCGGGCAATCACGTCGTTGGCTCGCTTGAGGGTTGCTTCTGGCCAGCTCATCGGTCGATATCTCCAAGAACAGGGTCAACCGACGCCAGCGAGGCTATGGCGTCTGCAATAGGTCCACCGGTGAGCATGATGGGCAGCGATTGCAGGTTGGCGAAGCTGGGGGCCCGAGTGTGCATCCGCAGTGGCTGGCTACTCCCGTCGGATACGATATAACAGCCCAGCTCTCCACGAGGCGACTCTATGGCTACATACGCCTCGCCCGCTGGCACCTTGAACCCTTCGGTGTGGAGCTTGAACTGGTGAATGAGAGCTTCCATTGACTCGTCAATCCTCTTACGAGGCGGAGGAGTGACTTTGCGATCTTCGGTCTTGTAGTCGCCAAGCGGCATGGTCTCAGCAACCTGCTTAATGATTCGAAGCGACTGCGTGATCTCTTCCACCCGCACTCGGTATCGGTCGTACGCATCGCCGTATTGGCCAGTAACGACGTCGAACTCGTACTGCTCGATACCTGAGTAGGGGGCCATCTTGCGGAGGTCGTGCGGTACACCCGTTGATCGAAGAATTGGGCCAGTGATGGAGTGAGCAAGGGCTTGTTCAGGGGTGATCACACCCACACCCTGGGTACGACCCTTCCAAATTGCGTTGTGCTCGATAAGGTCGTCAAAATCCTTCACGGCAGCAGGCATACGATCAAGGATTGCGTCGAGTTCTTCTTCCCAGCCGTCGTGCAGATCAGCAGCAACGCCGCCAGGACGGATGTAGTTGTGGTTCATCCGCAGGCCCGAGCTGGCCTCGAAGAAGTTGAGGAAGTACTCCCGCTCGCGGATCGCGTAGAACATCATGGCCATAGCGCCGATATCGATTCCACCAGTGCCGATGGCAACAAGGTGTGAAGACACCCGGTTCATTTCGGTCATGAGAACCCGTATAGCTTGTGCGCGGGGCGGAATGTCGACTTTCAGCAACTTCTCAACGGCAAGGGAGTAACACAACTCGTTGTGCATGGGCGCGAGGTAGTCCATCCGGGTCACGTTCGTCGACCCTTGGAAGTACTTCAAGGTCTCAGCAGTCTTCTCCATGCCTGTGTGGAGGTAGCCAATGATGGGCTTGACGCGCCGAATTATCTCCCCTTCGAGCTCTAGGTTGAGCCGCAGCACGCCATGGGTAGCAGGGTGTTGCGGACCCATGTTGAGAATCATCTTCTCGTCGTCGGCGGTTTCATCTTCATAGAGGGCATCGTCGCCGAGACGGGTGCCAGTCTGGTCCATGAGCCGTTCGGTGGATTCGTCAGGGAACAGCTTCTGCTCGCCCTCGTCGGTGCCTTCGGTGAGGTACCCGGGAAGTTCGGTGCCGGCAAGCCAGAGGTCTTCAGTGGTTGTCTCTACGTCCGCCGTTTGGGCCTTGCTTACCTGAGCGAGATCTTGATTTACCACTTCGTTGTCAGCCATCAGGTTGCCTTGTTCGAAGCTTTGAACTGCACTGGTACATCGCCAAGACCGAAGTCCTTGCGGAGTGGGTGACCTTCCCAGTCATCTGGCATGAGGATGCGAGTGAGATCGGGATGCCCGTCGAACTCAATGCCCATGAGGTCGAAGACTTCTCGCTCGAAGAAGTTGGCGCCCGGATATACCGAAACAAGGGAGGAAATGGATGGGTCTTCCCCATCTACTTCGCAACGAATCCGTATCCGCTGGGATGCGTCAAGGTTGAGCAAGTTAACGACTACTTCGAATCGCGGTTCTTTGACGCCTAAGTAATCAACAGCTGTCACATCAGCCAATATGTCAAACCCACCAGCTTTGGCAGCCGTGGCGAAATCAAGCAATTCCTCGGCTGGAAGCTTGATTAGGTGGTCACCGTGTGAAAGCGAATAGTCAGCGTTGTCAGACGTCTGGACGAGCGCTGAGAGGCCTTCATGCTCGGGAAGTAACCGCTCCGGTTCAACGACTGATTCGGGTCCAGCTACTTCCTCAATCTGGTCGCTCATCGAGCAAGCTCCCCGCTCATCACCTTGTCATGAAGGGTGAGAATGCCATGCATCAACGACTGGGGCCCAGGTGGGCATCCGGGAACATAGATGTCGACTGGGACAATTTGGTCAACACCCTGAATCAGAGCGTAGTTGTTGAACATCCCGCCTGAGGAGGCGCAGGCACCCATGGCAATTACCCACTTGGGTTCGGCCATCTGGTCATAGACCTGGCGAAGAACGGGCGCCATCTTCTGGCTCACCCGGCCGGCGACAATCATGAGGTCAGCTTGACGAGGCGAGGCCCGGAACACTTCCATGCCAAAACGCGCCATATCGTGATGCGCAGCACCGGTGGCCATCATCTCAATGGCGCAACAAGCCAATCCAAAAGAAGCAGGGAACATGGAACGTGTGGCAGCCCAGCGAGCAATCTGCTGGCCGCGGACCCATTCGGCCGCGCCGGCGAGTTTGGAGGTAATTAAAACATCAGGTGGGAGATCGCTCATGCGGCGTCCTGAAGACGGGCGACAATCTGACGCTCTCGCCGGGCAACCTGCCAGTCGAGTGCTCCACGCTTCCACACGTAAGCCAGGGTGACGAGGACAAAGAACGTGAACAGACCAACAGAGACAGTTCCGTACCAACCGAATTCCTTGAAGTTCGCAGCCCAGGCGAAGAGGAAGATGATCTCTACATCGAAAATTACGAACAGCATTGCCGTGAGATAGAACTTCACAGAGAAGCGGTGAGATGGCTCAACCTCGGTCACAATCCCACATTCGTAGGCGGCCAACTGTTCAGGGCTATTGGGTCCACGAGTCGATACCCAGCGGGCGAGCAACACAGCAGCGGCCACGAAACCGGTGGCCAAAATGAACATCACCAAGATAGGAAAATAGGCTTCAAGATCCATGCGCAGCTGAGGATACAAAGGCAGCGAGGTTGCACCAAGTCGACAGGCCCACGCAACTGGTTAGAAGCGGGTCAAACCACATTCGAGATCGGACTAGAAGCTAGAGACGAATAACCGGGTACTTGAAAAACCGCAGTCAGATTCTGGGTTGGAGTGGTTCTCCACTCGTCTAGTTTATAGTCGCTAGTCGAGTTCTCTAACTCATCGGCATAAGGAAGCGATACGTTGCCACCCAATGGAACGCTGACGCGGCAACCACCATTACATGGAAGAGTTCGTGAGCCGAGAACACTCGAGGCCACATCGTTGGCCACTTAGTGACGTTGAATACCATGCCAACTGAATAGAGCACTCCCCCAGCAGCAAACAGCACAACGGCGGCAAGACCCGCCCGACTCCAAATAACTCCCATGAACGGCGCAGCCAGCCAACCGAGCACCATCATGAGGGTGAAGGCAAACCAGTTGGACTTCATCGAACCGAGGATCCGATCGGTGATCCCCACCACAGCAAGCGTCCAGACAACACCAAAGCTCAACCAGGTCCAAAACCCATCCAGCACCAACAGAGCCACTGGCGTGTAAGAGGTCGCGATGAGAAAAAAGATCATCGAATGGTCGAGGCGTTGCATACGCAGTTTCCACTTGGGGCGCCAGTTGACCGAGTGGTAGAGGGAGCTCGTCGTGAAAAGAGCAACCATCCCAACGCTGAACACCACGGCTGAGATGACCGCTGCACTCGAGTTGGCCCTCGCCACCAAAAACCCCAGGCCAACCAACGACATGACAGCAGCCGCTCCGTGCAATAACCCTCGAACAGGGTTCTGCATCTTGCCAATCGTCCAACGAAGTTTTTCCATCTCCATAGTCTAAGGGGACGACGCTAAAGCCCAAACGGAAACTGGGAACCTGTCCGGGGGCACGACCGAATGGTCGGTAGATTCGGTTCATGGCAAGAAGTGAAGCTACAACTGCAGAGGACTACCTCGATGAGTTACCCGACGATCGGGCGCATGCGATGGGGCGGTCCGAGATGCGATACTCGCGACCTTTCCTGACGGCCTTGTGGAGGCCATGAATTACGGGATGATCGTCTACGAGATTCTGCTTGAGACCCATCCCGATACCTACAATCAGCAGCCAGTCATGTATGCGGCGCTGGCCTCTCAGAAGAACCACATGGCGGTCTACCTCACCACCGTCTACACCGACGAAGACCTGGCATCGTGGTTGAGGTCCGGGTACAGGGCAACAGGGAAGCGAATGGATATGGGCAAGTCCTGCCTCCGCTTCAAAAAACTCGAAAATCTACCGGTCGATTTGGTAGGCGAAGTCATCTCAAAAGTTACGGTAGAAGAGCTGATAGCAAAAATGGAAGCCGTTGAAAGCCGCTAGTACACCGCGTTTATGCCTGTTGATTGCTGGTTCTAGTCATCCTGCTGGGCTTCGATCTAACCAATCGCAGCGCGTGCCTCAGCGACGGTGAATCGGCCTTCGCTGATCTCGCGGCCGACAACGACTCCCGACAGGCTGTGGCCCCGGAACTCAAGTGCCGCGAGGGCGGTGAGGTCGTCTACATGGCGAGCTCCCCCGGAGGCGATAACTGGCTCAGACACCATCTCCAGTGCGGTGGTCAATGCGTCGAAGTCAGGTGGCTCTTCAAGGGGGTCGCGGCCCACCTCGGCAAGCATGAACCCGGCTGCACCGGCCGAGGCCATTTCGAGAAGGACTTCTTCGAGGAATCTACCTGAGTGGGCGGTCCACCCTCGAGTGGCCAGCTCTTCGTTGGGATGAACATCCAGGCTTACAATGATCTTCTCGGGGTAATCGCGGCAGAGGTTGTAAACCATAAGTTGGTCTTCAGTTGCCGCAGTCCCCATGACGACCTGGTCGACTCCCGAGTCCAGCAACCGTCGTGCGGCTGTGGGGGTTCGCACCCCGCCACCCACAACTACCGGGATGTCAACCGATGCAACCATCTCGTCAACAAGCGGCTGATTGACTTTTGTTCCGTACGCCGCTGCGTCGAGGTCGATGATGAGAAGCTGATCCACACCCTTACCTACCCAGCCTTTGGCTCGCTCAACCGGGCTGGCATCAAGTGACACAGCATGCCGGACATCGCCTCGATCGAGCCGTACCGCTCGACCACCTAATACATTCACCCGAGCAAGTAGTTCCATCCCTTGACCCTAGGCGGAGGTGAGGCCAACCCGAACTGCGACGTCGGAAAAACTTTCGCGTCTCCTCGGCCACTAGTCCTTTAAGAGCCGAGCCCCCGGCCCGGTGACCGCCAACCGGTCACCGCTATTGACCAGACCGCAACGCTCAAGCGAGACACAACCGCATCCTATGCAACTGGTCACCTGGTCGCGCAGCATCGTGAGATCTCGTATCCGAGCGTCCAGAGCCTGTTCCCATTGCCTCGTTAACCGCTCCCAATCGGCTCCAGTCGGTGCCCGCCCATCGGGAAGCACACTAAAGGCGTCGGAAATTTCAGCAAGAGTAAGGCCGACAAACTGTGCGGCTTGGACGATCGCGACCCGTCGTAGGGTTGCTCTTTCGAACTCTCGTTGATTACTCGGATTGCGTTGGGAAAAAATGAGACCCCGTGACTCATAGAACCTCAAGGCGGAGACGCTTACGCCAGCCCTCTTGGCTAACTCTCCTATCGACAACGTTGTATCCATACCGCCTCAGATCTTTGATTTGACCTCAAGTTAACTTGAGGTCGTAGCATAGGGGCATGACCACTACCACCCAGCCAATTGCGCCTGTCCTGCGGGCCCTGTCGCGCATCACAGGTGACGAGAAACATCTTCCCAGCGCGCATTCCACTCTCGAGGCCCTATGGGCCCTGTATTCCACGGTTCTCCGTATCAGTCCCAGCACAGCCAGTCACCCCGACCGCGACCGTTTCTACCTATCGAAGGGCCATGGGCCACAGGCCTTCTACGCGACGCTGGCTCAGAAAGGATTCTTCCCCGAACAATGGCTCGATACGTTTGGGGAGTCCGATAGCCCCCTTGGATTCCATCCCGATTCAGCCCGCATTCCAGGGGTCGAAATCAGCAGCGGTTCCCTCGGCCACGGGCTGCCGATGGCCATTGGGACTCACCGCGCATTGCAGATCCGAGGGTCCAAAGCTCGCGTGTTCGTCTTGGTGGGAGACGCCGAGCTCGACGAGGGCTCCAACTGGGAGGCCATTGCTGTTGCCGGTCGCCTGCAGATGAGCCAGCTTCGGGTCGTCGTCATCGACAACGAGAGCTCATCTCACGGGTGGGGAGGCGAAATTGCCAGCAGGTTTGCCCTGGAAGGGTGGGAAACGAAGGAGGTAGACGGTCGCGACGTATCAGCGCTCGCTATAGCCCTGAAATCCAGCACGGCTCTGCCGCTCCTGGTGCTAGCTCACGCAGCAAGGAAGGCATCATGAGGGACGCATTCATCAAAACGACTACGGCATTGTTGGACGAGCGCGACGACATTGCCGTCATACTTGCCGATATCAGCGTCGGCGGGTTCGTCGAGAGCGGCGCCACGCAGAGGCATCCACTGCGGGTGTTCAATGTGGGCATTCGAGAGCAGCTCATGGTGAGCGCAGCCGGAGGCTTGGCTCTTGAAGGTTTCCGTCCCATCGCCCACTCCTATGCCCCATTTCTCATCGAACGAGCCTTCGAGCAGATCAAGCTCTCCTTCTCCCATCAAGGAACAAGCGGAATCCTGGTGAGTATCGGTGGCTCCTACGACGATGGCTCAGGCAGGACTCATGAGGCGCCCGAGGACGTGCGGCTAATAAGCTCTTTGCCGAACTGGACCATCTTTCAACCCGGCCATCCGGACGAGGTCGGGGTCCTTCTGAGAAACGCTGCTGCCATTGACTCAAATGTCTACCTGCGACTCGAGCTCACCTCGAACCTCACCCCGATTGCCAATCCGACCGGACTTACCGAAATCAAGCCAGGCCCGCCAGGATCGCCGGTCGTCCTTGCTATCGGTCCGATGCTCGACAGGGTCGTGACGGCAACCCAGGGCCTAGGCATTCGTGTCTTCTACACCGCAGCCCCATTCTCAATCGGGGAAGAAGTAGCGGCTCTAACCGGAGAAGAGTTCATAGTCGTCGAATCAACCCTCGCTGGCACATCTTTGGCGTATATCGCCGCTGCCTTGAACGGTCGTCTGACTCGGACGCTCGGCATTGGGGTCAACCAACCCGGATCCGGGGGTTATGGAAGTCTCGACGAGCGGCACGCCAAACATCGCCTCGACCCCGATGGCATCCGGTTCCAAATCACCGAGTGGCTGAGGTAACGCTATCCCACTGGATCTAGTGACCGCCACGGCACTAGCAGAAGCCCTCCTCGATCAGAACGCAGTAGCCTTACAAAGTGACAGCCTCCCCGTACCGCCAACTCTTAGCCAACCCTGACTTTCGGCGTCTCTACTTTGCGCGCCTCATCTCCTTCGCCGGTGATTGGTTTGCAATCGTCCCCCTCCTTGGGCTCGTCTACGAACTGACAAATTCATCGCTGGCCACTTCGGCTGTGTTAGCTTCGAACGCCCTACCTATGTTCTTCCTCTCCCCTGTGGGCGGCAACGTAGCTGACCGGTTTGATCGGCGAAAGATCATGATGCTCGCGAGCCTGGCCAGCGCGGCAATCGCTCTTCTATTGCTCACTGTCGAGCCTTCGGGGAATGCGTATCTCGGTCTCGGACTCGCTGCTCTCCTGTCTTCATCGAACGCCTTCTTCTTTCCGGCATCCACAAGTTCGCTTCCCAACATCGTGGACAAGTCCATGCTGGCTCCCGCCAATATTCTGATTGGAAGCGCTTGGGGCACCATGGCCGCAGTTGGCGCTGGCCTCGGGGGACTCTTCGCGACGGTCGTTTCACGAGATGCGGCGTTTGTGGTTGACGCAGGTTCCTTCGTCATCACAGCCCTGCTGGTGCGCGGGATCAAGAAGCCCCTCTCTGAGCCACGCCTTCAGACTCGCCCTACCTTTTGGCAGTCGACAGCAGAAGCAATCAAGCTTGCCAGGAGCAACAAGCAGATCGGCGCTCTCCTCACAGCCAAGGCAGGTTTCGGCCTCATTGGAGGTGGCGCGATCGCCCTGTTTCCAGTCCTGGCCAGCGACGTCTTCGATCTCGGGGACGCCGGCACCGGTCTCTTCTTTGGCATGCGGGGCGTTGGCGCGCTCGTGGGCCCGATCGCGTATCGCCGACTCATGAAGAACAACGATATCAAGCTACTCAGATCAATCGGTCTCATGATGAGTATCTGGGGTGTCGGCTACGTCGGCCTCGCCCTAGCCCCAGGGGTAGCAATCGCAAGTCTCGGCATAGCCTTCGCTCACACGGGCGGAGGCGGCCAATGGGCCTTCTCATCGTTCGGGCTGCAGAGCCTCACAACCGATGACATCCGAGGGAGGATTCTCGCCTTCGACTTCGGCCTCGGTTCGCTTACCGTTGCCATTTCTCAACTCACTATTGGATCGCTAGCAGAAGTCGTTGCCCCACAAACCTTGGTGCTGGCAAGTGCCATCACAGGAATCGTGTTCGGAATTGGGTGGACTCGCTTCACGAAACCCGCGCTGGCAGACCTCGAGTCGACCCTACAGTTAGGCACGTGAGCTACCCCAGAATCAATTCTCAAGACGTCGCTTGGATCTCCACTGAGCAAATGATCGAGATCGACCGAATCATGATCGAAGATCTCGGCATCACACTGCTCCAGATGATGGAGAACGCCGGACGTTCCCTCGCAGACCTTGCTGTGGGGCTCTTCTCTCCATCCACGGCCACGGTGCTGGCTGGTCCTGGCGGCAACGGAGGAGGCGGTCTCACAGCCGCCCGCCACCTACACAACCTAGGGATCAATGTTTGCGTAACGCTGACCGGCGATCGGCTGGGCGAGGCCGCTCACCATCAAGCTCACACTCTTCGACAAATGGGGGTGCCGTTCACCTCGAACCCCAACCTAGAAGCCGGCGTGGTCATTGACGCAATGGTCGGGTACAGCCTCACGGGGGCACTGCGCGGCCTTGCTGGAGAGCTTGCTGCGAGTCTTGCCGGCGCAACGGTTCTCTCTCTCGATGTCCCATCGGGGCTAGATGCGTCGGGCAGGCATTCAGGGTCGAGCATCTCAGCCGCCGCCACCATGACCCTCTGCCTCCCGAAGACTGGCCTCCGTTCGTCTCATGCCGCTGGCGACCTTTATCTCGCCGACATTTCAGTGCCAAGTTCTGCCGTAGCCCAGGTCACCAACGATCCGCCTCCTCCATTTCAGCTAGGACGAATCCTTCAGGTCGTATAGCCGCCTCTATGAACATTGCTGAACTGCCACTAATTCACCCAGACACCTCTGTTACGACTGTTGGAGCGTTGCTCACCAGCAACTTCACAGTTATTCAGCTTGTGCGGTACTTTGGCTGCCTGCCATGCAAGGCCTACATCGCCGAGTTGGCTGACAGACATCAGGACTTCTCCTCACGAGGAGTGGGAGTCGTCATCATTGGTGCCTCTGCCGACTTCCAGCAGCAACACTTAGCCAAAAAGGGATACCCGTTTCCGCTCATGCTCGATCCCGAACATGGAGTGCGAAGGCTCGCGGGCCTCTCGACACTCACCATCTGGCAATGGCTCAATCCCCGAGGCCTTTGGTACTACCTCAAAGCACTGCTCGCAGGACAGCCAATCAGCAAGATCACCCGAGACACGGACAAATCACCGGGGGTTCTCATCGTCGACAAGACCGGGGACATTGTTTGGTCCCAGGAGGGCCACCACTTCGGCGACTACCCGCCCATCTCCGAAGTGTTAACCCAGCTCGACCGCCTTAGGAACTGAAATGAACAACGGACTACTCTCCTAGCTATGGCTAGAACCATCGCAAGAGATACCGACGTTTCTCGAGTGGGGCTCGAAGAGTTCATCCGTCCTCGACACAAGGGGATTCTCATCACCAGTCGGAGCGATGGGTCGCCTCAAGCCTCCCCCGTCGCAATGGGCCTCGATAGCGACGGTCGCGTGGTGATAGCTTCCTACCCAGAGCGTGCCAAGTCCAAGAATGCAAAAACCAACCCACAAGCATCAGTCTGTGTCCTATCGGACCGCTTCGATGACGATTGGGTACAGGTGTACGGCTCAGCCGAAGTCCTAGAACTACCCGATGCTGTGGAGCCTCTTGTTCAGTACTTCCGTGTCATTGCCGGTGAACACTCCAACTGGGACGAATACCGTAAAGCGATGGTTGACCAGGGCAAGGTATTGATCAGAGTGACCATCGAAAAGTGGGGCCCAATTAGCCGCGGCGGGTTCCCAGCCCATCTCGCATAGCGGGGAACCCAACCGTTGCCGAAAGCGTCCAATCGATTCAGCAACGAAACGGACAAGCAATGAAACGTCTCCATATCACAGCCTTGATTCTCGCTCTCGGCCTCTTCGCCGCAGCGTGTCAGCCAGCCGCTAATGACCTGCCACTCGGCGCCCCTGACGGCATCGCAGCCACCTGTCTCGCAGGCACCGATTGCAATGACACACCAAACGATGCCCTTCCTCCACCCGACCTCTCCTATGGCCAGAGCGACGAACCACCGGTTCTAGTGCCGACCGACGGCGGCATGACTGTTGAGTTGGCTCTCCTACAAGCAGAAGGCGAGCCCATCGTTATCACCAGTTCCATAATTGGAACCAACGAGGAACTCCGATTCTGTGACCTCGTTGCCGAGTCCCTCCCACCTCAGTGCGGCGAGCCATCAATCGTGATCGCCAACCCAGTGTTGATCGATCTAGACGACCTCCGTCTAGACCAAGGCGTCTACTGGAGCGAGACAACCACGACCTTGACTGGATATGTCGAGGGTGGCGCATTCCACGTGACGAACGGCTGATCCAACGCCGATCCTCTCTGTCGGCTCAGCTACGACAGTGGGCTTAGGAGATCTCAAAGCTGACCGTCACACAGCGTACGTCTCAGCCAAGCTCTGTCGCAAGGGCTTGAGCTAGGTACTCGTACTGGGCTTCGGAGTTGTACAAATGTGCTGAGATCCGGATGAGCCTGCTGTTCAGCTTGGGCCAGGAAACCACTGGAACAGCGATACGGTGCTTCTCGGCCAGGGCATCTTGGAGTGGTTGTCGAGCTGGCCAAACGGGGCGATGAGTTAGGCCTCCGGGAAGCGGCAACAACGTCATTGAACCAAACATCTTATCGGGAGCTGGGCTCTCGCCCCCGAGAGCTGCACCTACGATGTCTCGCGCCTTTCGGGCCAGAAGTCGATTGTGTTCGCGGATTTCGTCCCACCCGCCCGGCACCAGACCCCCCACCACCTCTATAGCCGAGCCAACAGAGAGGATCGGCGTTGGATCAGCCGTTCCCTGCCAGTCGAACTCAAGATGCAGTTTGGGTCGTTTCTCGTAGGAACCAGTCGCCCCGTGGGACAACACCGACGGGCGCAAGGCTTCTCTCTTGTCCTCTCGCACCGTCATGAAGGCGGCCCCCTTCGGACTGCAGACCCACTTGTGCAAGTTGGCCACGTAATAGGCAGCACCAATGGATTCAATATCCAGCTCGACCATACCGGGAGCATGCGCTCCATCGACCAGCGTTTCGACACCGAGGTCCTGCAGACCAATCACGATGTCGTGGATTGGCATCACTAGAGCAGTCGGGCTGGTGATGTGATCGATCAGGGCTAGCACCGTTCGGCCCGATACCGCATCAAGGACAGCAGCCGTCACCTCAGCTGGTTCCTCTAGCGGGAACGGCACATCCACTACCACCATTTTGGCTCCGGAGCGTTCACAAACGTAGCTCAGGGTGTTGAGGCAGGCTCCGTATGCATGATCGAGAATGAGTATCTCATCCCCCTCGCTGAGCTCCAGAGATTGCAGAACAGCGTTTACGAGCGTGGTTGTATTGACCCCGAACACCAGGCTCTCAGGCTTCGCCCCAACAAACTCTCCGACCTCGATCCGACTTCGATCAAGGAGATCAAACATGTCATCGAGATAGAACACCATGGGGTCTCGTTCAATCCGACGAAGTAGCCTCGTGCGGAACGTTTGAACCTCTATCGGGGTTGCTCCGAAGGAACCATGATTGAGGGAGAGGACATCAGGATCGAGATCCCAGTGCGAAGCGAAAGTAGAGTATGCAGGAAGCATCAGACAATACTACGACCCTGACTGGCCGACGGTTCGACTCCCGAGCAACCAGTGCTCCACGCTGAGCCACCCCCACCCAGCAAAATCCACCGCTTGTTCACTACCTGATAGGTAACCTCGGGCCATGCACTCGTCGAACTACATCGAAGCCATGGCGGCGTTCTCGAAGCGACCATCTGACCTGCTGCAAAGCAGCGGCACCACCATCATCCCGGTCGACTCGCGCAGAGGTCGGGGCTTGGTCAGCCAATACCTCATTGGCCACCATTGTCTACTGTTCATCGACCCCAACCTCACACCTCAGACCAAAGCCTTGGAGAGCAACACAAAGACCCTCAGCACAGCGCAGTTTCGGCATTGGGCAACCCAATACAACGCAAAGCATCACGGAAGCGGGAAGGAGTTCATGCTTGGCAACCCTCCCGCCCCAGCCACAGAGCCGCGCCTAGTCCCACTCGACGGAACTGCCCAGACCACAAAGGACCTCGTCACCACCCTTCATGAGGCGTGCCAACCTGACGACGTCGATGCAGCAGAGTTCGATGTAGACGATCTCGACCCGACCCTCGTTGGATGGGTAGCTGATGGGGCTCTCATCGCCCTTGCTGGGGGACGTCCGTGGGATGCTCGACCCGGACTTCAGGACATCGGTGTCTTGGTCCACCCTGAACATCGCGGTAAACGAGCTGGAACTAAGGTGGTTGGACGAGTCATTGAGGAGCTCATGGCTAAAGGCGAAATCCCCCTCTACCGATGCGACGACGACAACCTCGGATCAGCAGCCATCGCCAGGAATGCCGGCTTTCAGCAGGCTGGGAGCGTGCAGGCAGTGACCCTGCCGAACTCAGGAGCGGACGAGCTTTGAGCGCAGCACCAGCGTCCAAGTAAGCAGGGCCGACACCGCAATCAAAAGCAGCGAAGCTACTCCAACTTCGGCGAGGAATCCATCGGCTGCAGCGTTCCATATCCGGGTGGCAAGAGTCTCAAAGCCGATAGGAGCCAGCATCAGGGTTGCAGGCAGTTCCTTCATCACTGAAAGCATCACCAGCCCAGCTCCGGCCAAGACGCCCGGGCGGACAAGTGGGAAGTCGATCGTTTTTAGTCTGCGCCGCTCACTGGCCTGCAATGTTTGAGCCGCTTCGTCATACCGGACCCCGACCGAGTCCAAAGCAGCCTGGGTGCTGCGCAGCGACTGAGCACCAAAGTGGACGACGTAACCCACGATCAACAGTGGGAATGACTGGTATACCCAACGCACTGGCAGCTGCAGAGCCCAGAACCCGATTGCTAAGGCAATGACGAGACCCGGAAGAGCAAACGAAGCAACAACAGCCATGGAAGCAGAACTCGCGACAGCCGAGCCAACGCGGCGACGCGCATAGGCAACCGGGAACACCACGATAGCGGCAACAACGGCCGCTACTGCTCCTGCAACAGCAGTATTGACCGCCGGCGACCAGAGGCGGGTGACCGTCTCGAGGAAGCCTCCGTAGCCGGCTCCTGGGGCTGACACACCAGTGATCCACCACGTAACGAATACCAACACCGGAGCCGCCAGAGACATGAAGGCGACCCCACCAACAGCCATGGCAGCTGGGAGCCGAAGGCTTCCCAAGGGGTAGATGCGTGGTTCCCCGATGAGCGGTTGGCCGTCATCCAGATCAAACCTAAAGCGCAGCTCAGTGAAGCCAACAATCAAAGCTAGGACCGCCAAAAGGAGTCCCATAGAGACAGCGGTTGCCTGATCGAAAAGCCGATTCGAGAAGATCGCTCTGGTCAGGGTGTCGTAACGCATCATGGAAACGGCTCCGAAATCACTGAGGGTGTAGAGGAACACCAACAGCGACCCAGCAACGATGGCTCCCCTCGCCTGCGGCACCACCACAGAAATGAACGTCTTCAAAGAGCTCGCGCCCAGGATGCGCGACCCCTCCTCGACCGAGGGAGCGATCCTGCGAAGCCTGCTCGCCACTGGCAGGTAGACGTAGGGGTAGGAAAGGGCAATGAGAGTTGCGAATGCTCCTAGGAACCCTTCGGGCCGCGGCAACCAGGGAATCAAGCCACCCATCCCGAAGGCGTGCCGGATGGCGGTCGCGTATACAAAGGATGGGATGACCAGCGGCAGGGGGAGCAAGATTGCCCACAAAGCTCGGCCGTGGATATCAGTCCGGTGGATCAACCAGGCGAGCCCGGTGCCGACAATCGCACACCCGAGCGTTACCGAGACTGCTAGTACCAGTGTCCGGACAAGTGGGCCAAGGGTGGACTGGGAGAAGACGACATCGCCAAAAGAGCCACCCAATTGACCGAGTCGAACAACTAGGTATCCAGTTGGTGCCACAAACCCCAAACCAATGATCGCCGACAGAATGTGCCACAGCTTCGGAACACGCTTCACATGGGGTGTACTTGCCGTCACGATACCTCGGTGAATGTTGGCTCTCAGGGTAGGAGCGTTGCCGTTACTGCATCCACAGTCGCTCTACCTGTCTAGGGGAATTTAGTTCAACGTCCCTGCAATCAGGACGAGTGGCCACGACACACGCCGAATCTCGGATGAACCCCACGCCGAAGCGAAAGCGTCAGCCATTTCCGCCACCGCGTTCACTCCTGTCCGCTGCTCATGCCGCCTCACGGCAGACCAAGTCCCTAGATACCCCAGCAACCCGATGAGTGGCCATTCGAAGGCCATCTCAAACTCAGGGGCGACAACGGGTTCAAAGGGGAACTCAATATCCGAGTAGCCAGCCTCGAGGATGAATCGTTCGGCCGGCCAATCCTCTTCGACAATGGCAGCGAACTCGGCGAACACCTTGCCGAGAGCAGACGTGTCGAAGACCGGCCTCGTGTAACCCAGGACTGGGAGCCGGTGCCTGCAACGCGTTGTGCCTCAGCGAAAAACCTTGAATGATCGAACCAGTGAAGTGCTTGAGCCACCACCACGGTTCCTACGGAGTTGGAAGCCAGCCCACTAACCTCAGCCGACCCCACTGAGTATTCGACGTGTTGGTGCGAGGTCGCCTGCTCAATCTGTTGACTACTGGGGTCGGTCGCAAGCACCTTGTCGAAATGTCGAGCCAGCGCCACCGCTGCTTGCCCGTTGCCCGTCCCACAGTCCCAAACGGGTCTGCCGAGATCGGCTATCGAAGCAATC
>CAXMSI010000002.1:0-27857 GCA_964196085.1 uncultured Acidimicrobiia bacterium
GGCAGGGACGAGTTGTGTTCTACGACTACGACGAAGTGAAACTTCTCGGAGAATGCCGTTTTCGAGCCATCCCGGTTGCTGCGCATCCCGACGATGAGATGTCCGCAGCACCGTGGTTTTCCACCGGTCCTGGAGATGTGTTTCCAGAAGAGTTCGTCAACTTCCTCGGACTCCAGCCGGCCCTGCGAGAAATCTTTACTAGCGTTCACGGCGACCTATTCTCACCCGACGGATGGGTAGCGGCTCAGGCTTCGATCGCGGCTGGAAAGCCCACTCCTGTCTACCCGTACCGACCCCAGTCAAAGGTAAGCCCCTAGATAATCACGTCACCGGCGAATCGAATCGGTTAAACAGTGCACATGACAGGCCTCACTATCAATCCGCACATCTCAGGTCTCTCGTGCTCAAAGACAGGCGACGAAGTGGACCCCCAGGGTTGGAGTCGCCCAATCGGGTTGTCCACTGCAGGGTTCCCTATCACCATCGAGTACGACCTCGACACCATCGCCGACCTAAAACCCGGAGCGGAAGCCGGCCTCTGGCGGCATCGAAATCTTCTGCCAGTGTGGGGCGTTCCAGACGACTACGCCGCAGACGTCGGCAACACACCAACCTTCCGCTCGGGGCCGCTAAGCAAGCGGTACGGAGTCGACGTTTGGGTAAAGAACGAAGGGTCCAATCCTTCTGGTTCATTCAAGGATCGCGGGCTTGCTGTCGGAGTAGCGCTCGGGGCTGCGGCAGGAGCCGAAGGGTTCTTTCTGCCCACGCAGGGCAATGCTGGCGTTTCGGCTGCGCTCTTCTCCACCCGCCTCGGGCTCAGCCCTTGCGAAGTAACCATGCCCGACGGCTATCAGGGTGGCATGTACCACCGGGCTGTAACGCACTACGGCGGGAACGTGACCTTCCACGGCAGCAACATCGCTGCCGCCGGAAAGCATGCCCGAGCCGCTTCGGCCAAGGAGGTCAAGGCCGGTACCCGGGTAGACCTCTCGACCTTCTTCGAACCTGGCAGGCTTGAAGGCAAAAAGACCATGGGGATTGAGATTGTCGAGCATTTCGGTGACCGTCTTCCTGATTGGATCATCTACCCCACTGGTGGAGGGACCGGGTTGGTTGGTATCTGGAAAGCCATTATGGAACTGGGCTATCTGGGCGAGCTCGACGAAGGTCAGGAACTCCCTCGGATGGTCGCAGTCCAGTCCAAAGCGTGCGCTCCCGTTGTCCGGTCATTCGAGCGTGGCGAAGATACCGTTACCCCGGTGCAATCCAACGGCACGGTGGCCGACGGACTTGACGTGCCCGGGGCGCTCATGGGTCACGCCATCTTGCAGGCTCTCCGCGACTCTGAGGGCACTGCTGTTGCAGTGCCAGAAAAGGCCATCAAGAAGAAATACGCTGAGTTCGCAGCTGCCGGGATCCCAGCGGGATACGAGGCTGCAGCCGCTCTTGCTGCCTTGAACCAACTCAAAGAGGCGGGCACAATCACAAAGGGCCAGCGAGTACTACTACTCAACACCGGCGGCCCCTTCGTTGCACTTTCGAAAGAGGTATCTCAATGAAGTACGAAACCATCACGCTCATGGTCGAGAACAACGTTGGATGGCTCCGGTTGAACCGTCCCGAAGCAGCGAACGTCTTCACACTGCAGATGACAAAGGACCTAGCGGCAGCGGCCATTGCTTGTGCCACGAATGCGGAGGTTCGAGCGGTGGTGATCACCGGCGAGGGACGCTTCTTCTGCGCAGGAGGCGACCTTGAGACCTTCCACTCGGCAGGAGATGATGTCAGTGCAGTTGTTCTTGAAATGACCATGCACCTCCACGCAGCCGTGTCGAGGTTCGCCAGGATGGATGCGCCAGTGATTGCTGCCGTAAACGGTGTCGCTGCAGGCGGCGGGTTCTCTCTGGCCATCGGCTGTGACTTGATCTACGCGTCACATAACGCTTCATTTGTCTCGGCCTACACCGCAGCGGGCCTTTCGCCCGACGGTAGCTCGACCTACTTCCTGGGGAGAGCTGTTGGCGATCGCCGGGCAATGGAACTCTTCCTCACCAACCGGAAGCTGTCAGCTGACGAAGCACTCGATTGGGGTCTCATCAACGCCACCGTGTCAGCTGATGACCTCGAGTCCACGGTGAGAAAGCTTGCAGAAGAGTTGGCAGCAGGGCCGACCAAGGCGTTCGGGTCGGTAAAGCAATTGGTGCGTTCCAGCTCCACCGAGACGCTAGAAAGCCAAATGGAACTCGAGGCTCAGCTGGTTTCAAGAAACGCCGCAGGTAACGACGGCCGCAAAGGTATCAACGCCTTCCTGAACAAGCAACGGCCAGAGTTCACTGGGGAGCAGTAGCCGCTCTCAGTTGAACCGTCTGGGGTTCTATCTCGCCACGGTCCGTCTCCGGCCCTCGGATCGTTCTCAGCCGCGACTCAATGGGCTCGTACTTCGCTACCCGTTCGCCAGAAACGAGCAATCAAGAGTGCTACCAGCGACCCTGTTGTATTCGCGATGAGGTCCTGCATGTTGTTGTCGTAACCGCCGACGTTCGTGTCCAGCAGTTTGGTACCAACGAACTCGAAGATTTCTACGAACGCTCCACCTCCAGCTCCCATCATCAGAGCCACAAGGAATCGGCCTCGGGAGAGGCCCCATCCGCCAACCACCTGCCAGCTGGCCCACGAGGCCACACCGGTGGCAGCGGCGTGAAAAACTTTGTCGTACTGGAGGCCGCCGACCACATGCATGAGATAGAGAATCTCGCCTTTGACCTCCAGCACGCCGCCCGCGAGGTTTCCTACGATCGCCAATGCCAAGGCAAACAACAGTCCCTGAGAAAACCCGACCCGGCGGTGAAAAAGAGCAACCACTCCGGCGAAAAATAGACTGAGCGGCGCGTAGACCCAGATCCACTTACTATCCACAGCCAATCCGTACACGATGAATCCGGCAACCGCTACGAGGACGACAAGCAAATGTTGTTTCATTCTCAAAGGCTAGCCAACCTTCTTAGGATGCACCCATGAAGGTTTTGGCCTTGAGCGAAGATGACATCAGGTCGGTCACCTCAATGAGGGGGGCGATCACTGCTATGCGAACTGCGATGCTCGACCTCCACGAGGGGCGGGTGCTCGCACCCCTGCGAACAGCAGTGGCCCAGCCCGACGGTGTCTCGCTGTTCATGCCAGCAGGCAGCACGACGGCGACTGGAGTCAAGATCGTTTCGGTCTTTGACAGCAACCCTTCTAGAGGCCTGCCGGCAATCGCGGGAATGTACATCCTCCTCGACCCAACCACTGGCCAGCCTCTGTCCATCATGAGTGCCGGATTCCTCACCGCCCTGCGAACCGGGGCCACCTGCGGACTCGCCACGGACCTTCTCGCATCTCCTGATGCATCCGTGCTCACCGTTTTCGGGGCCGGCGGTCAGGCTCAAGCATTGATTGACGCTACTCGAGCAGTGCGTCCAATATCTGAGATCCGAATTCTTTCAGCAAGCGGGACTACAGCCCAAGATCTCGCCGCGAGGCAGCGCCCCGCTGCGAGGGCATTCAACGATATCGAAGATGCTCTCGACGGAGCCGACATCGTGATCACCGCTACCACTTCGTCGACCCCCCTCTTCTTGAAGGAGATGCTTCCAGAGCGCGTCCACATTGGGGCCATCGGTTCGTTCGATCACTCAATGTCCGAGCTCCCACCTGACTGCCTAGCTGAGGCTGACGTTGTGGTTGAACACGCCGCTACGGCGCTCGAGGAGTCAGGCGAACTTGTGGCCGCGGTGCGGGGTGGTTTCCTTGATCCAAACTCACTCATCGAGCTAGGCGCCCTAATTGCTGGCAACGCCGAACTTGCAAACAAGCCTAGGTCGGTCTTCAAGTCGGTTGGGAACGCCGCAGAAGACATAACCATTGCCGCTGGGATATACCGAGCAGCAGTTGCTCGAAACCTCGGCCAGACAGTAATTCTCTAACAAGTACTCGGGATGTCTCACCTGTTAGCTACCGTCTTGTCAATGTACGGCGATGGACCCCAGAAACTCAATATCAGCCACGCCGAGCTGTCCGCCCTTTGCCCAGGCTCCTACGGCACGGGTACCAAACGCCCGGCAGGTGCACTGACCCGCTGGATTGCTGTACGGGATGCCATCGTGCAGTGGTATCAAGACAAACAACCCGACGACGCCTCCGGCATCGAGGCCGATCTTTTTGGATTCCTCGATCAGCTTCAACAGAACGAATGTGCTGCTCGGTTCAAATCATGGCGGACGATCTTTCCCGAACGCCCGCAGTCATTTGAGTTCGACCCACCGGGCGCTTCAATCGTTTCAGACGACGGCCAACGGTACCTTGATGTCCCGTTCCACGTTGAACTCACCAATAGCAACGGCCAAGTTGAGCGGCTAAGGATCAAACTTTCTACACCATCATCACCCGTCGAGCAGTTCATCGTCACCGAGTACGGCGACTCGGACGTGGAGTACTCAGATGTGCTGCTCAGCTTCGGGCAAATGGAACCTATTGAGGCACCCGAGTTTGTAGAGCGGACAATCGAGGACCTGTTCAATCTCGGGGAGGAAATGGGGACTGATAAGTCTCTCAACCCTGGGTTCCACTGCTGGATGTGTAACCGGTTTGCCCGCTGCGGCCAATACCCAACACCAGATCGGACAGAACCCCCGGCCAACACCCTCTCAGTAATGCTTCCCAAGAGTCGACTCAAGAACCTGGAAGTGTGTGAACGTCGAGTGGCTTGGAAGACGATCTATCAAGTACCGGTTCCACCTAGTGACGAAGAGCTCGGCTCAGCCCACCGCGTTGGGCTCACCTTCCACGGCGCCATTGCAGCCGCGGTTCTATCGCCCGATCCCGACGACGCTATGGCCGGGTTTCGATCGAACCTCCCAGGCTCAGAGCAAGGAGACTTCGACCTACTGTGGGAAGCACACAAACAACTCGTCGCCACCGAACCGCACCCTGTGACGATCAGTAGCGTCGAATTCCCATTTGGAGTGACCCTGCCTGCCGATGGAGGTCGGAGATCCGTGACCCTATCGGCAGTGGTAGACGCAGTGGGCCGCGAGGCAACTGGCATAGCAGCAGTAATCGAGCACCGAACCACCGTCCGGTCTGATATTCCCTTTCTTGAACAAGAACTCTATGCAGTCGCCACCTGGCTTTCCACCGGAGCTACCGAGGTGGCAGTGCACCACCATCATCTGCGGGCCGGGCCGGATGACCGCTGCACTCGCCGACTGTTCTGCGCCGACGACCTGGACCGGGCTCTCGATCGCCTACGCGACGCTGGTGAAGTCGTTGCAGCCTGGGACTACGAGGACGCCTTGCAGCCCAGTTTCTCAGTTGGGCCACACTGCCAGTACTGCGAGTTCAAACCGACGTGTGAGAACTACCGAACATAAGTGATAACAGAGTCAGGCTCCGGGTCCATCACGAAACAAGCGTGATGCCGCCGTCAACCACCAGCACCTGCCCAGTGACATAGGTTGACCTCGTGAGCCCAAGACACGCCTCTGCAACGTCATCGGGTAAGCCCGAGCGTTGTAGCGGGGCAGAGGTCACAACCCCCGATCGAAGCTCATCCCAAGATTCGGTCCACGGTGTGTCGATGAGCCCGGGGGCAACAGCGTTCACGCGTACTTCAGGGCCAACAACCTTCGCGAGGAGAACCGTGAGATGATTGATCGCTGCCTTGGATACTGAGTACGGAATCGATGATCCCATTGGTCGGACTCCTGCGACAGATGAGATGTTGATGATCGATCCGTTGACCGCCTTCAGAGCGGGCATCGCAAGCTTGGACATCCTCCACGTCCCCATGACGTTCACGTCCAGAATGCGATGCCAGAGTTCATCCGTTACCGATTCGAGATCCGCGTGCGGGATCACTTCGGTGGTACCGGCGTTGTTGATGAGTACATCGAGACGACCGAACTGCGAGACGGTCTGAGCGATGATGCGCTCGCAATCGTCTGCGTCAGAAATGTCCCCCTGCACGTAGGTCGCTCCCGGCAACGAATCTGCTACAGCTTCGCCAGCTTCGACTGAGCGGGCGGAGTTGACCACGACCGAAGCTCCATCTTGAGCGAAGCGTCGTGCCACAGCCTCGCCAATGCCACTAGAAGAACCAGTAACCAGCACCGTCTTGCCCGTGATTGTCTTGTTCTGCATCCTCCGATCATACCGGCGGTGTGCAGAGCCCGCTTTGGGGAACTCTAGATTCGCTCCCTAACGGACAAGCAATCTACCAGGGGCCATACGCACCAGTCGCTCGAGCATGAAGTAGGCATGCTCGGCTGTCTTCTTCTCTTCTTCTTCCAACAGGTTGGCCATGACCTTGAGCACCCACTCCATGAGAGGCTTCGACCGGAGTCCTGTTTTGGTGAGTGTCGACATCACCCACGGCTGCCCGATGGCCTTCACGAAGAGCCGGGCGAACCGGTAGTAGTCGCCATAGACCTCGTCGAGATAGTTCGGGTACGCCATCAGATGCGACGGATCGTTGTTCTTCAAGGCATCTGCGATGAACCCCGCAGCAATTCGGCCGGTCTCGTACCCATAGGAGATGCCTTCGCCGTTCCACGGATTGATGGCCCCAGCTGCGTCACCCACGGTGATCCAGTTGGGCCCAGCTTTCGGGCCTACAGAGAGTGCCATTGACAGCTTGCCACCACGGTGGGCTGTTGGGTTTGAGAGGTCCCAGCCCGCAGGTGCCCCGGCCGAGTAGGCGTGCATCATATCGGTTGTGTTTACATCTTTCCAGCGCTTGAAAGTCGAAAGCAAGCCAACCCCAACATTGACTGTGCCATCACCAAGCGGGAATATCCAACCGTATCCCGGCATTGCAGCGCCAGTCGAGTCCGTGATGTACAACTGTGATTCCATAAATGGGTCGGCAGATTTTGGCGAGTCAAAATACCCCCGAGCGGCGAGGCCCATGGGGTAATCGCGTCTCCTAGAAGTGCCAAGGGCCCGGCCGAACCTGCTTAAGGATCCGTCGGCGACGATTACATAATCGGCTGGAATTCGTTCTCGCTCGCCACCTCTGATGAGATCTACGTGAGTCACTCGGCCTGCTTCAACCACCGGCTCAGCAGTAGTGTTTTCAAACAGCGTGGCACCAGCAGCAACCGCGAGATTTACCACGTCGTGATCGAGGTCTGCCCTACGGATGATGGCTCCCCAGTTGGGGAACTTAGAGTGATCGGGCCACTGCATCTCCAACTTGAGCTCGGGGCCTCCGTAGCTGCGCAATCCGGTGATTCGATGCAGGCCAGACCTCGTGAAATCAAAATTGAACCCCATTCGCTGAAGCTCATGGATGGCCCTGGGGGTAAGCCCATCTCCACAGGTCTTCTCCCTAGGGAACGACTTCTTCTCGACCAGAGTGACCTCAATACCCGCCTTGGCAAGCCAAAAAGCGGCAGCGGATCCGGCGGGACCAGCTCCCACAACAATGACGTTCGACATGGAGTAATCCTACTCGGGTTTTGCTGTTCTGAGACAACCTCAACTTGGAAGACTCGGCGGAACACTAGGGTTTTGCCATGAGCAAGAATACAGACATCCCCCGAGCGACCGTGAATCGCCTCCCCCGCTATCTCGCCGCTCTTGGGGCACTACCTAGGACCACAGTGACCCTGCGGTCGGCTGAGCTTTCTGCTGTCACCAACTTCTCGGACTCTTCGATCCGCAAGGATCTCTCACTGCTGAAGGTGTCAGGAACCCGAGGCGTTGGGTACGACGTTGTCCATCTTCAGGAAGCGATTAGGAAGACACTCGGTCTGGAAAAGGAACGCAATATCGCTCTCATCGGCGCGGGCAACCTCGGTTCAGCTTTGGCAAACTACCGGGGGCTTCTAGACGCGGGTTTTCTACTCACCAACATCTTTGATGCTGGCGCACACACTATTGGTTCGATCGTCGGCGGACTCGTCGTGCAACCCATGGAGGAACTGCACTCAATGGAGAACGTCTCCATCGCGATTCTGGCAGTCCCTCAGCGAGCCGCACAGGGAGTGGCCGATCGGCTGCTTGAAGCGGGGATCACGTCAATCTTGAACTTCGCGCCCAAGATGCTGAACCTTCCGACGGGAGTCATCTCAAGAAACGTTGATCTCTCTACAGAACTCCAGGTCTTGGCGTACTTCGATCAGGGATGAGGGCGCCGCAGCGCTAGGCACTAGAATCATCTTACGTGCGCGCCTGCACGTAAGTCGGTTTTGTCATTCGCTGTCCCAAACCATCGTCATTTCAATGATCGACGCTTCTATCTGGTCGGTCGACGCACGATATCGGTCCATCTCGTCCCCGCCCAGCGCGGCAAACGCTTCCTCGACCAGCCGCACGTATCCTGCCGAAACGAAGTCAGTACCCGCTTCTCGACTCTGCGCACCTAGCCGGACAGCACTGTCCCTTGGGAGGTAGGTAATGATGCTCCCAGCCACAGCAGCTTCTACATCGACCAGACCAGTGATCTCTATCCTTTTGTACCGTCGTTCGCGTAGATCGAAACCCGGCAGGTCACTGGCATCCACGGCGAAGACTGCACCATTTACCTGATCCAGCTCGGACCGATAGATACCAAGCGCTGAGGCCGTCCCAAAGAAGCGGTGCCCGTCACTGTCGAGAAAATACTTGTCTGTTGGATCGTCGTGAATATTGGGCATCGTTGCATTCCAACCCCGCCTAAACCCCTGCAAGGTAGCTTTGGAAAAGCCAGCCAAAGGGCGACCCAATGTTCGCTCAACCGAAGCCGGTGAAACGAGCGAGCCGTAGCCGAAGAGCCAAAGATTGGGAACGTCCATCGGCGAAGGCTAACAAGTAGCCATAGAATCACGGCCCCTGTTGGAGTCTCTCTTTGTATCCAACCAAGGAGAACCCATGCGAAACAAGCTGATGGCAGTCCTCGTAGCGGCACTGGCGATCATGATGGTCATCCCGGCCGCAGCGATGGCCGATGACGCCCAACCGAGACAACGGTCTGAACCTCCGGTATCACGAGACACCTCTGTTACACCCGCCGACAGGGATGTGTCGGTATACGTCGAGGTTCCGGTTGCCACAGACCGCCCTGAGGTGCGTCCTCACGACCGGATGCCGGCCCCGCCATCCGACCGTCTTCGCCCACATGATCGACCAACCGACCGTCCAAGCGACCACCCCAGCTATCGGCGTCGACTGGCTGCCGCTGGCTGCGTGGCCCAGCTCGAGAACGGCACATGGGAGTGGACTGGTGAGTGTGGCGAGGACGATCCACCACACAACATTCGGGCACTCATCAACCGCCTTGTGTACAGCCACCTTTGGAAGCAGCTCTACAGACTGCTCAACTGGCTCTACGGATAGAGAACAGACACGTGAGAGTCGGCTAGCGTCGGCTCTCACGTGGATCTAATGGCAGATGAACTCGACGAGTTGGTGGCTGGCATCGTTGCGGGAAGCAACGAGGCCTTTCACCGCGTGTATCACCTCCTCGCAGGCCAACTCGCCGGCTTTGCTTTCCGTCAGCTCCGAGACCGAGGAGCAGCCGAGGACACTGTGCAACAGGCGTTCCTTGAGTTGGCCCGAACATCAGACGATTTCCGGGGCGACGGCCGAGGCCTTAGATCTTGGCTGTACGCAAGTGTTCGGTTTCGATGTGCCGATGAACATAGGCGCAGAGCACGCCGACAAGAACGCCCCACTGACACCGTCCCCGACGCCCCTGCTCTCGAACCAGTCGACAATGAACTCAGTCCCGAACTCGTGTCTGCCCTTCAAACTCTCAACCCCCGCCAACGCGACATGATTGAGCTACGCCACATTGATGGGCTGAGCGGACAAGAGATAGCTGACGTGCTGGGGATGCGGCGCCCGGCAGCATATGCTGCCCTCGACCGAGCCGAAGCTGCCCTACGTAAAGAATTCGGCCATCGACTCGCACCCGGCGTCTCTACCAATAATGAGGAGAGGAGCACCTGATCACACCACGGGACCCATTTGAGGAACTCACCAACGTCCAAGGCTTCTCCATAGAGCAAGACACCATGGACTCTCACCTTGCCGAGATTGACACTGTTCTCGCTTCACGACGGGCGACACCAGTCAGGAAGGTGAGGCTGCCGGTAATGCGATGGGTTGCCGCAGCCGTAATCCTGCTCGGCATAGGTGCCCCGACTGTCGTAGTCGCATCAGCCAACAGCCTTCCAGGGGATCTGCTCTACCCCATAAAGCAGATCGTTGAGCCCATCTTGATTCGTTTCGACCCTGAAGTCGTCGCTCGCCACCGCATCGAGGAGGTCATAGAATTGCGCGTGCGGAACCTCCCAACTGACGACGTTCTCCGCGAAGCCGAAGAGGCAGTGGACCGCCTGCCATCAGACTCGCCACTCCGTGATGAACTCGCCGACCTCGAGACCCGGGATCAACCCAGCGACTCACCACCAACGAGCACCGTGCCACCTACTGACACCACTGGGCGCCCGCCTGAGACCTCGACACGAACCACCCAAGCGTCAGACATCTCTGGTGCCACAGTCCCAAGAACCACAACCGTCACAACTCCACCAGATAGAACCACAACCACCCCGCCTGAGGGTGACCGCTGAGGCAGAGGTCTCGACCTATCGAGAATAGAACGCAGAAAGGCAAGGTCAGCACGCCCTAGACGCCGGCATGAAAGTAACCCCTGGGGGGAATTGAGCAGCCGGGTCGGCTACTCCATTTCCTTGTCTTGTTCGGACTCGTACTTTGACAAGGCCATGAGAAACATGGTCATCAGGATCAACGAAGCGATCATCCAAGTGAGTGGAATGATTCGAACTTCAAAAGCATTCATGCCATCGATATCTGCTGGACGTGGTCCACGGGGGGCGTAGAGCACAAACAGCAGCGAGTTGATCGATGTCCAGGCGAATAGCGCTGCCCCAGAGACCAAGAAAGCGAGCTTTTTGCCCAGGTTCGTCGCGTTGAGAAGGTAAGTGGTCCCATAGAACGTGATAACGGCACCAATAGTGATCAGAATCCCGGTCACGAAGAGGTTGGCAGAGAGGAGTCCTCTCATGAATTCCCTAATCATTCGTCACCTCCAACGTCTGGTCCGCCCAGTGTTGGGCCCCATAGATACTCTGCGATCAGCTCAAGTTCTTCTTGGGTGAGTAGCCCTCCGAAGCCCGGCATGAAGCCTCGGCCAATGCCGTTGATGCCGTAGGCCACACCCGAATCTGATCCCGAGGAAATGAAACCGGCGAGGTCACCAACCTCAGCGAACTGCACGTGGGCTCGTGGTGGCAGGAGCGAAGGGCCGAAGCCACCAGACGCTATTGGCAGTACAAACGGGGACCCAGCCGAGTATCCAGCCGTGTGGCATCGGGCGCAGTTACCCGAGAAAAGGTTTATTGCCTGGGTGGCCTTTTCCGTATCCCCATCAAAAGTTGCATTTGCAACCGCTTGCACATCAACCGTCCAGTAGGCCGTTTCGGCTGAGGCGATGAGATAAGCCAAGCCACCCTGAAGTTGGGCAATCACCGCATCAGCACTTTCAGAGAACACCTCAACCGTACTTGTAGCCGACGCGACTAGGTCGGCCTGTTTACTAGCCACGACAAGGTCGGACTCGATTGCATTTGTTACTGGGTTAAAGCTGTCAAGCGTTATTGCGCTCAGGCCACTTTCGTAGTCGGTCAGCCCAGCAATAAGGTTCTGCATTGCAACGTTGATCCGTTGCGCTTCATCTACCCGCCCTGGAGCGGCGTGGGCTGCAGCTAGCTTGACTTCTTGAGCGGCGATCATGGCCTCGAGGTTCGCCTCAGCATTGTTTCGGTAGCCGTCAGCGGCTGAAACTTCGGCTGCCATCACTTCGACAGCTTCGTCTTGCGGTAACTGCTGCTCTTGGAGATAGTTGAGGATATCTTCAACCTGTTGATCGTTCAAGACCCCGCCACCGGCTGTTCCCCAAGCTGGCATTGGCGTACCAGCTCGGCCAAAGACAATCCAGAACTTGACCTCTTCGCGGGAGTATCGGTACAAGATGGTGTCGAGACGCGGTGCTCCCCAAGTCGTGGAGACTTCTGATTGCGGGTGGATTGTCCCTGCCGCTCCGCCTACGAACCCAGGCCCATGGCACCCCTGACAATCAAAACCGCCTTCTGCGGTGGTCGCAGACAGCGCAGCACCACGCTCAAGCGACTCTTCGGCGAAGGCTTCAATGAAGTCGCCCTGCCGATCTCGTTCGGTAAGGAAATACAGCGGAAGTGTGACGGCAGCGAACGCAGCGAAGATCAACGACCAGAACAAAGCGCGCTCGAGCCGAGACGTCTCGAGTTCCTTGTTGGACATTGGGGGAGCGAGGTTGGCTGGCACCTCTTCTTGAGCCTGTGATCGCACGGTGGAAACCATGAGGTAGGCAAGCCAACCAACGATGGCAATGGCAACAAGAACAACAGCGAGACTGTTGATCACAACGAAGCCCCAGAACTCAAATACATGACGGACCCTTCGGGTACTTCACGCTCTTATCCGAAGAGCGGGCAGTATTAACGATGCTTCCGGTCTTTGCGATGAGTCGATTCTTGTCATTGATTTCGACGACGAAACGGTCGAGGTTCCTAGGTGCCGGCCCTGCTTCGTACTCGCCCAGAGCGTTGTACTTTGAGCCGTGACAACCGCACTCAAACCCCTTAGATGAATCGCACCAAGGGACACGGCAACCCAGGTGAACACAAGTCATGAACAACGCGGTGAGCCCGCCAACTACGGTGGAGTTCTCCTCGAATTGGGATCCGGTGGCCTCCTCTTCGTTGACCGGCACGATCCACGCGCGGGCTTCAGCCCAGAAGAGTGGCGAGACAGACCCGTCAGGAAGCCGGACAGCTGCGAGCAGTTCGTCGGCATCCCCAAGATCGATGTCAGCACCGAACCCGCCACTTACCACCGGCCACATCATCGCAAGCGTACTGAGGCCGAGCGTTCCCAGATAGGCAAAAAACACCATTGCCATTGCTTTGCCGAAGAAATGGCGCCGGTTGGCTCCTGCTTCCTCTTCAGAAATCTCTACAACTTTGACAACCTCAACCGACCTAACGACAGGCACACTTGCGTCATCATCTTCGTCTGCCGCGACCAGTAAATCACCTTCGCCAGCCTCGTCTTCGCCATCAGCAGTAGCCACCACCACCGGATCGATAGCTCCCCGATCAGCCTTCGCCGCTGCTGGCTGCACTTCGCTGCGCCAGTCAGCCGTCGCGGACGATGAACGCCGAAAAGCTACAGCGAAGAGCCCAATGAGGGCGAGTACAAACAGGGAACCGAGCCCAACTATCAGACTATCCATGATGCAGCTCCGGGAAGAAGATCCAGTCCTTCAGGTCGTCAAAGAAGATTCCATCGTTCCAGGGGTACGTGAAGTTAAAGCCGGGACCCCTGAAGAGCACACCAATGATGGTGAGCGTTGCCGAACCCATCATGAATATGGTGTACATAAAAATTGCAAACTTACGATCAGACGGCTTGTTTGACGGGTTCTTGTCAACGTACGGAATAGCCATGAACCCAATCATTCCAGTAATAGTTGGTACCGAGACTCCGGCAATCTGTGGGTCGAAGTACGACAACAGTTCCTGAAGTCCGAGGAAGTACCACGGGGCCTTCGACGGGTTAGGCGTGGCATTGAAGTTGGCCGCTTCAAGAAGCGGAGCCTGAAGGATGGTCGACAGTATTACCAGCAAGGCAAGCATCGCCAAGAGAGCTCCCAACTCAACGACCACGAGATGGGGCCAGGTGTTGACCTTGTCAGTAGGAGTTGACTTGGCACCCTGAATGGCCTTGGCTCGGACAACAGTCAGGAGTCGCTGCGTGCGAACACCTTCGGGACCGGTTTGAGCAGGCTGGGTTGGACGGACCAGCGTTGCTTGGCCAGGAGTCGAAGCAGCCGGCGAGTGTTCAACCGTTGCGGGCTCAGCGGCTACTGGCGCTTGTTCTACCGCCGCTGGCTCGACTGGGGCGGGAGCCACTTCGGCGACTGGAGTCGGCGGAGCCTCACCAGTCATTTGAGCCATAGCCTCGGCTACGGACACGCCCAATGCAGCAGCCCTTGCCTCCGCTGAACGTTGAAGAAGATGGTCTGGAATCTGCACGATCGAATCTCCTATAGCGGCCCTGAAATACCGCCATCCTTACGAACTCTCCAGAAGTGGACAGCCATAAAGAAGATGATGACGAACGGGAAAAAGATCACATGCAGCGTATACCAACGGAGCAACGTGTCAGCTGAAACTGCGTAGGCTCCGAGGAGCAAGAATTGAACCCCGCCGCCGAAGACCGGGACAAATGAAGCCATGTTGGTTCCGACTGTCACTGCCCACAAAGCAAGCTGATCCCACGGGAGCAGATAGCCAGTGAAGGAAAGCAGCAACGTGAGGAGCAAGAGGATGACGCCAACCACCCAGTTGAACTCACGTGGTGGCTTGTAGGCTCCGTGGTAGAACACACGGCTCATGTGCAGGAAGACGGAAAGCACCATGAGGTGAGCACCCCATCGATGCATGTTTCGTACAAGCGAACCAAATGCGACGTCAGTGGAGAGCTGTTGGATGTCCTCGTAAGCCGCCGCAGCTGTAGGCGCGTAGTAGAACATCAGGAAAATTCCTGTGATGGTCAGCATGATGAAGAGAAAGAAGCTGATCCCACCAAGGCAGAGGGTGTAGGAGAGCCGCACCCCGTGACGCTTCACCTTCACTGGGTGGAGGTGATAGAGCACGTTGTTCATGATCACGTACGAGCGGTTTCGCGGGCTGTCCGAGTATCCCTTCTTGAAAGGGGAGCCAGGACGAAGGATCGAGTCCATGAGGGAGCTGCCGTGAAGGTCTCCGGGGGCACCTTTGAGTTTCTCGATAAGAGTCTTAATCATGGTCCTTACATTCCTCGTACGCCATAGACGTATCCGTTCTTATGGTCGCGGGCGCCCGTATCGACTGCCCAAGGGGACGGAAGTTCAGCTTCTGTGGCCTGGGCGGCGACTGAACCGTCAAACTTTCCAAGCGTGATGACGTTGGTAGGGCACCGATCAATGCACAGCGCGCACCTTGTGCATGTGTCCTCGTCAACCATGAAAAACCCAAAGTTCTCCATGTCGTCATTGGGGTTTGTTACATCCTTTGCGTCCGCAATAGCGTCTGTTGACAAATAATGAATGCACTTCCACGGGCAGATGTCAACACACCCTTCGCACAAGATGCACTCGGACTGGTTGATGTGGAGGAACTGCTTCGGCTTGAGATTGTCTGAGAGGTAACCAGTGTCAACAAGGGCAAGCTGGTAATCATCACGCATTGGCGGAATTTCGAAATAGGTATCTGCCATTACGAAGAGACCTTCAGCGGACGACCGTACGGTGACGTGGTGTCGCGCTCTGATGGTGCGGCAGGAGGCATCTTGCCCCACTTTTGCACCATGACGGCGAAATAAATCACAATCGCAAGCGACCCAAGATGATAGCCACCAGCAATAGCGTCCTTAACAAACGCTCCATATACGGGGAGATCGAGGCCCGGAATAGTGAACAGCGCATCTTGAGATGTCCACCCGAGCGGACCTTGAGTGAGATTGAGCCATTCAGAAGGAACGACGCCCCAGAGCAAGATGAGTTCAAAGAAAGAAATGAACGCAGCAAACCCAGCCCTCGCCCAACTGAGCTTGCGCCCAGCTACATACTTGAGTGCGATGCCAGCGAGAAGCAGCTGAGAGCCGCCGAAGCCAATGATGTGGCCAGCAGTGAAGACGGGCCATCCCTTGGGGAAGGTTTCGAGGTAGCCAGCATCAGTGGGAAGTCCACCAGCATGAGCAATGAATACTCCGAGCGCCAAGGCTCCTAGCCCGAGAGCCATAAGCGCAGCGGCAAGTCTTCCCCTTTTGGAGTCGCTAATACTTGCTAGCCAGATCCACACACGGTTGGGATTCATTCCGCTGATGCGTCCTTTTAACGAGAGAAACTGTCGCCAACGCTCGACGCGCTGTCGGCTGTATGTAAGCAGATTGCGCGGCTGCTGGGGAATCAAAGAGCCGCTTTGACTCAGGCGCCCTGAAACGCAAAAATGACGATGCACCGCCGATAGGCGCTCAGCGTCCACTCGTGCCAGACTATCGTGTCCTCGACACTCAATTTCAAGGAGCAAAAGTTGGTCACTACCAACGCACCCGCCACCACCCAAGTAGCGGGACGAACCGACGCTACAGCCAAGTGGGCGCTCCTTATTGGGGCCTTCCTCCTGGCGGCGGCCACGGCCATCTTGTTCATGGCCTGGACGGTATTCACGGTTCCGTCAGAAGGAGCTGGATTCCTCGGCTTTGGTCGCCTCTTTCCAATGGCTACCACGCTCACTGTCTTTGGAGCCTTCGTAGCCCTGAACCTGGGCGTATTGCTCTTTCTTCTCCCTCGCCTCACCGGTGCATCCACCAATCGTTCCGGCACCCTTGCCGCCTTGTTCTGGCTCAGCACAGTCTCAGCCGTGGTCGGAACTGGAGTAGTTGGGTTCGGCGGCACCGATGGAAGGCAAGGATTTGAATTGCCGTGGCTCGCAGAACTGCTCCTAGTTCTGGGTGTCGGCGGGATTGCAGTTATAGCAATCAAGGCCCTTTTTGATCGCAAGGAGGATTCGATCTATCCAACCACCTGGTTCATGGTGGGAGGCTTGCTCTCTTTCATCACGGCAATCGCTGTCGCTAATCTCCCGATCGCTCGGGGGCCAGGAGCCGGTATCCCAGTAGCCTTTGGCCGGGGCGTAGTGCTTTGGGTTTGGATTTTAGGATTCGCAATTGGTGCCATGCTCTACCTCGTACCCAAGGAAAGCGGCCGGCCGCTTTTTAGCCGTCAGGTCGCAATAGGTACCTTTGTGAGCCTCATGATGGCGGGCATGTTCTACGGACTGTCCACCACACTCTTCGGACCGCTGCCTGATTGGGCAGAAACCGTCGGGGTTGCCATGGGACTACTGCTGCTGGTGCCTGCTGTCACGGTTCCCGTCCTCCTCGTCAAAACCCTCGACGGTGCCTTCGATCAACTGCAAACTTCTGTTCCCTTGCGGTTCGCTGTTGCCGGCGTAGTTGCCTTCAGCCTCGGCGCTGCTGTCTCGGCGATCAGTGGGCTTCGTTCATTCGCTGAACTCCTCGGCCTAACAACCTTCCGAGACGGCACCGAAACACTCCTTGTGTTCGGGGCAGGCATCCTGCTGACATCAGCCTTCGTGTATCACGCAATACCTCGGCTAACCGGCCGCACCCTCCACTCTGAGCAACTAGCTAAACGACACCTTCAATTCACCGTGGTTGGTGCCGGTGGAATCACCGTCCTCTTATGGCTCTCTGGGATCGCGACAGGAAGCACCTGGTTGGCTGGAATCAAGTCCAGCCTGTTCGCCGCATCAGGAGAAGGCTTCTCAGCTTCCTTAACTGCTTCAGAATGGGCCCATCCGTGGCTCCTACTTTCGGGATTCATCCTCTTTCTTGGACAGCTGATATTTGTGACCAACCTGTACCGGACGCTTATCTCAGGTGATGTTGCCCCGGTAGAGATCGTCACGGAGGTGTCCGAGTGAGCGACTTCCTTACCGCAGCCGCCACCAACATCGGTGCTCCAGAAGATCTCGTCAAGCGATCAGCTGATGCGCGATCAGAGGCATCGGGATCCAGCGTTGACGATATCCTTGCCGCCTGGGCTGGCGGAGCGGCAGCACCCGTGGCCGCCGAATCCCCTGCACCGGACGCTGCTATCGCCCCAGAAGCCAATCCGGCCGAACCAGCTGTGTCCTCAGCGCCCTCAGCCGCCCCAACAGCGCGGGTGGTCACGGTCAGAGACCCTGAGGCTGCCCCGATACTCGTTGGCCGAAGAGAGAGCCCAAAAGCCATGATCCTCACGCTCCTCGGCCTACTGGCGTTCGGCGTGCTTGTAGGCGCATGGCTGCCGGCGGTGGCCGCGTCCCAAGAGGCCTCGAACCACGTCACCGCCCAACCTCTGTACTCGGCAGATGCTGAACTGGGCCGAGAAATTTACTTGGCTGAGGGCTGCTCGACTTGCCACACTATGTCGGTGCGCTCCCTTGAGGTTGACGCCGGCCTTGGCCTGATCACCGAGCCCGAAGATATTGCAAACTTTTTTGAATCCGTCGAAGGTGTCCGTCGAATCGGGCCAGATCTGGCTCATATAGGCGAACGTATGGAAGCTAAAGACATTAAAGCCTTCGTCTCAAACCCAACCTTCGTGCGAGCTGACGCTCACCACCCGCCATACAAGTACTTGTCTGCAGATGAAATTGATGACCTGACCACATTCCTCTCGGAGACGAAGTGATGAGCGACTTCCTATCCGCTGCCGCTAACAACATTGGGGCACCAGAAGAGCTCGTGCAGCGCTCAGCTGAAGCGAGAGCAGAAGCTACCGGAGCGTCGGTCGAAGACATCTTGGCCGAGTGGGCGGGCGGCGCAGCTGCATCCTCTCCCCCACAAGCTAAGGCGCCAGAAGCCGAAGCATTAGCATCAACTCCTGCACCGCCCGCGGAGACTCAGATAGAGCCTGCAGCACCAGTCATCGACATCCCCACCAGTCCAGCCGGCGGGCAAGTAGTCAGAGCGTTCCTCCCAACTCCGGCCACGGTCACACGAGCAGAGGCCATGGCATTCGACCAGGTCACCACCGTTGCCGCTGCCGGGCTCAAGGAGCGGACCTCGGTGAGAGTCCCTCGCTGGCTGGTGGCCATCTTTGCTGCAATCCCGATCCTTGCTGGTGGATACCTCATCGTGAACTCCGGTGGGGTTGAATGTGGACAGGCCGGACAACTGGGTGTTGACTTTGCTGGGAACCTCCAGACATGTGAGCAACGAGCCTACGACTTCACACCTGGCGCCTCTGGCGGGGGCGAAGGCATCGACCTCGTTGCCGAACTTCAGGCCGGAGCGGGGCTCTATCTTGCTGAGTGCTCCTCTTGCCACACAACGGACGGGTCAGCAGGCGTTGGCCCTCAGCTCAACGGCGGGGCAGTGCTTGAGACCTGGCCAGCATGCACCGATCATTTCAACTGGGTAGCAAGCGGTAGTGCTGGATGGAGCGAAGCAACTTACGGAGCTCAAGGTAAGCCAGTTGGCGGCGGCGGGCAAATGCCAGGATTCATCCCCAAGCTCACTAACGATCAGATCACTCAGATCGTGCTCTACGAACGAGTCACATTTGGCGGTCAGGACATCAGCGAGGCCGGAGAAGACTGCGGCTACGAACTAGAAGCCCCCGGTGTCGAAGGTGAACCAGTAGCCAGCGGCGTTGACGCCATCGCTGAGCTCACCGCCGGCAAAGAGATCTACACGGCGCGCTGCCAGGCATGCCACCTTGAAGATGGAAGCCAAGGCGTTGGCCCGGTCCTCAACGGCGGGGCAGTGCTCGAGACGTTCCCAGCATGCGATGCTCAAGTTGAGTGGGTCGGGCTCGGAAGCGCTGCTTGGCCTGAAGACACGTATGGGGCTCAAGCAAAGCCAGTTGGCTCGGGGATGCCGGGATTCTTAAGTCAAATCAGTATCGACGAAATCAAACAGGTCGTCTTCTACGAGCGAGTTGCATTCGGTAATGCCGACCTCGAACAAGCAGCAGCCGACTGCTTCGGCGCTTAACCCTCAAGGCATCCAATGACGAACTTCATTTCTTTCTTCTCTGACTTTGGGCAACGCGACGAGGCTGTTGGAGCATGCCACGGTGTCATGGCCAAGCTGGCTCCCGAGGTTCGAATCATTGACGTGAACCATGAAATCCGCAGCGGACAAGTGCGCAACGGTGCCCTGTCCATGCTCCGTTCAATCCAGTACCTGCCTGAGGGAGTCGCTCTCACGGTGGTGGATCCTGGAGTCGGGACCAAGCGCGCTGCCATTGCGGTAGAGACCGCATGGGGTTTCTTTGTCGGACCCGACAACGGTGTGCTCTCTCCGGCTGTCGCCATGGTCGGCGGGGCGACAAAAGCCGTCAGCCTCGACAATCCCGAGATGCAGCTCCCTTCACCCAGCTCAACATTTCATGGCCGCGACATCTTCTCTCCCGCTGCAGCATTGCTCGCGTCAAGCCAGGCCCAGCTGTTGGAGCTCGGGACCGAGTTAGACCCCAGCTTGCTCATGCCGCTGTTGCTGCCTCTATCAGAAACAAAAGATAATCTCGTCTCAGGAGTCATTTGGTGGCTCGACGGGTTTGGAAACTCCCAGACCAATATTTCACCCCAAGAGCTCATGAGCCTTGGGGTGGCGATTGGCGATGAGGTGGTCATACGCTTCGGAATCAATGAGCGCAGAGTGCGTTGGGTTTCAACCTTTGGCGAAGCCACACATAGCGACGTCGTGCTTTTCACAGACTCCGCAGGGATGCTTTCGGTGGCGGTGGTTGGCGGTAACGCTGCAACCACGCTTCAGCTCGAGGATGACAAACCTATTCAAATCTTCCCGAGCTGATACATCAGAACTGCAGCAGCCGTTCCCACCAGTAACAGCAGGAAGATTACGACGAAGGTAGTGCCGGGTCTCACGCAGTCCATTCTACGCAAGATTACCGCCAACCAGCCTCATGTGACAGCCAGAGTTGCCCACCGCTATCGGCCAACCACTCGCTCACGTTAGTAACATCATCATCCTGATGGCGCAGACACTTTCTTACTTCACACGGCCTGGTTGCCAACTCTGCGGTGATGCGCTGCCCCTCGTGATCGAGGTTGCCAAAAAATACGGCTTCCTCCTCCAAGAGATCAATATCGACCCATCTGATGAATTGACCATGACGTATGGGTTGCGAATCCCCGTCCTGACTACAGCCGACCGAACCGTTCTCGTAGAGGGCATTATTGCGGAGCGGCCCCTGCGCAAGGCATTGCGGAAGGCGGCACGGGCAGCGGGTCAACAATCCTAGAGCCGGTAACCTCCGAGGATGCTCTCCGTAACAGACGTCTTCAAGTCTCTCGACCTTTCCAGCCCGAAGGTGGTGATGTTGATTGGTGGGGCCGACACGGGCAAGAGCACTTTCGCCCGCGAGTTGCTTGCCTTGGCGGTTGATAATGGGTTTGTGGGTGGCTACGTTGACGCTGACGTAGCGCTGACCGGCGTTGCTCCCCCAGCATGTGCCGGCCTGCGAATTGTCGACAGTAGCGCTGCCATTGACGACCTTGCCAACGCCGACACCATTCGGTTCGTCGGAGCTACATCGCCCAAGCACCTCGTGCTTCAACTGGTAGTCGCAACCGCGTCGCTCGTACAAGAAGCACGAGAGCAGGCAGACTTGATTGTGATTGATACATCCAGTGTGATCTCGGGTGTCGTAGGAGAGACGCTCAAGTATCACAAGATGGAACTGTGCAAACCCGACCTCATCCTTGGCATTCAGCGCGGCGGAGAGCTCGAACCCATCACAGGCATGCTCAACCGTTTCTTCTCGGTTGACATCAAAACCGGGCACCCTCACCCGTCAGTTTCGGTTCCATCTCCCACAGAGCGGGCGGACTTGGTCCGACGATCGCTTGCCGAGGCTCTCTCTGCTTCATCAGATCGCTGGAGGGTTCGTTCAACCGTGTTCGCCCCCACACTCCCCGCAGGGTTCGACCTCGCTCGCCTCCACCATATTCTCGTTGGGATCCACGATGGCGCGGGTCAGTGCATGGGCCTTGGCTACCTCGAACACGATAATGACCAACTCAAAGTCGTAACGTCATACGGCGAGGGGATGCAAGGCCTCCGGCTGGGCTCATTGAAGGTGGACCCGGCTACCTTCGAAACCGTCTCAGTGGACTTGCGCGAACTCATGTTTGGCATCAACTAGAAAGCGAACCAAAGTCCAAGTTCCCAGGCTTAGTCAACGCAGGGCGCCAAAGCGAACGTTGGGTTGGGGGTCACAAGCCGAGACCCGAGGTATGCGCGTAGAAGGTTGTGGGTCGATAGAATCGCCCGATGCCCATTGATCGCACCATCATCGCCATACCCGGCAGCCTCCGGAGAGGCTCACTCGGTCGAGCCTTACTCAACGCCATTTCTGACTCTTTACCCGAGCACGTCAGCATGACCATTCTTGAAGCGGGCGACCTCCCGGTCTATGACGCCGATGTTGTTACGGAGTGGTCCGACCGGATCAAAGATATCCAAAACACCGTGCAAGCTGCCGACGGGATCATCGTTTCTACGCCCGAGTACAACGGCAGCTACAGCGGGTACGTGAAGAACACCATTGATTGGCTGAGCTATGGCACCAACCCGTTCCGGGGTAAGCCGTCGGTTGCTGTTGCCGTCGCTGGAGGAGTTGCTGGAGGAGCCGACGCGGTGAGTCACCTCCTCCCAGTGCTAATGCGCCTTGAGTCTCCGTACATGCCGTCGCCTCGGTTGAACGTGCCCAGCGCTGGGAGTGCTTTCGACGATAGCTTACAGCTGACCGATGAGACGGTGCAACGACGAATCGACAGTTTTGTCCCGGCCTTTCTGGCCTGGGTAGAACGGTTTGCCGGGACCGTCTAGCCCTCAGCCTCCGTCAACCTGCCCTCCTCAGAGGTCGCCTCGGAACCCCAACTTGGATTGACGCTCGGTTGGTTGAAGTTGCCGGTGTAGCCAAAGATCCCGCTATCCTGCCGTCGTCATGAGCGAACCTACCTTCCTTACGCCCGCCGCCCACAAGAAGCTCTCTGATGAGCTCCACCAGCTTGTAGAGGAATGGCGTCCATTCATCATCGAACGAATCGCCACGGCTCGTGCGCACGGCGATCTGAAAGAGAATGCCGAGTATCACGCTGCCAAGGACGAGCAGGGCATGTACGAAAACCGTATTCGTCAGATTCAGGAATTGCTCAGGACCTCAGAGGTTCGAGATGTTGAGATTACTGACACCGTCGAAATCGGCTCTGTAGCTGTTGTTGACGACGACGGTTTCGAGATGGAATTCTTTGTAGCTCCAGCTGAGAACAAAGCTGACGGGTTCCTTTTGGCCTCCCCTGACTCCCCCATGGGCTCAGCATTGCTGGGAGCCAAAGTTGGCGACACGGTGTCTTATGAGGCACCGGGTGGGACGTTCTCCGTCACCATCAAAGCTGTGCGGGCTTTCGAGGGATAGGTTTGCTGGGGTCGATATGGCACGATTTCGACTTCGAACATCTCGTCAGGTAGGACGTCGTCTCCGCGAAGAGGCCCGCCAGAATGCCCAGAAGGTAGCCGATGGACTGCTTGGCGACCCTGATCGTTGGCGCACACTCGCCACTGCCAACCCCCACGACGCCGCCGACATTCTCGAAGAGGTGGGTGCCGACGAGACCGTTGCCAAGTTGGTCGCTCTCTTAGACACTCGATCTGGCGCACAGGTACTCGATCATCTTCGAGATGACCTTGCGGTTGACATCCTCGAAGATCTTCCAACCGCTCAATCGGCGTTATTCATCGCAACAATGGATGCTGATGAAGCTGCTGACCTCTGTCAGGGATTTTCTGACGCGTATCGAGACCAGATCTTCGCCGAGATGGATAGCGCTGCCGCAGCGAACATCCAGAAGCTCCTTCGCCACGCCCCAGACTCTGCTGGTGGGCTCATGACATCGAGGTACGCCTCGCTCCCCGTAGGCATGTCGGCTGGCGAAGCGATCGATGCAATCCGCGGGTTCCACGAAGGGATCGAGGACCTTTCGTACGTGTATGTGACCGACGAATCGGACGCCCTCGTTGGCGTCATCTCATTCCGAGATCTGGTGTTCCGGCGTCCCGGGGTGGGGTTGAAGGAAGTCATGGTTCCTGACCCGGTAAGCGTGGCCGCCTCGACTGATCGTGAAGAAGTTGCCGAACTCAGCCAGCGCTACAACCTCTTCGCCGTGCCAGTTGTCGACACCAGCAAAAGACTGTTGGGGGTGGTAGCCAAGGAGGCCCTCTACGAGGCGATCCAGGAAGAAGCTTCTGAAGACTTCGCAGCATCGGTGGGTGCCGGTGCTGAAGAAACGGTCTACACCGACGTCCGACAGTCGGTTCGACAACGCGCTCCGTGGCTGTTGGTCAACCTCGGTCTGGCTTTTGGCGTTGTGTTGGCCCTCGGATACTTTGAAGAGATTATCGAGAACGCCCCAATCTTGGCAATTCTTATGCCAGTGGTAGCACTTCTGGGAGGAAACGCCGGCGCTCAGAGCTTGGCAGTTACCATTCGTGCTCTCTCAACCGACGACGTGCCCCGCTCAGAGATCAAGGGCATCCTCGGACGACAAGCCAGTATTGGGCTACTCAACGGTGTGCTCATTGGCACGTCCGCTGGGCTGACAGCAGCACTATTCACGCTACTACGGGACACTGGCGACTTCGCCCCTGCAACTATCGGCCTCATTGTGGGAGTTGCCGCCTTCGCCAACCTGGTAGTGGCCACGATTTCTGGATCAGCAATTCCGCTCGTTTTTCGCGCATTCGGCCGCGATCCAGCACTTGCCTCCAACATCTTTTTGACGCTCATCACCGACCTTGTCGGATTCGCAGGATTCTTAGGTGTTGGTGCCTTGCTGCTCCCCGAGCTGTAGCCAAGAAATCCAAGAGTCGGAAGCTACTTCTGAGAGCCTGACCAAGGTTTCAATCCAAGGTTGTCAGCACTTCTGGACCATCGGGACCAAGGTAAATAGTGTGCTCCGACTGGGCAGTCATCACACCAGCTTCTTCCATCAGCGGTGGGTATCGGACAAGGGAGCCCTTTTTGGTGAGTTTTTTGAGGGTACGCTCAAGCACTGCCGGGTCGTGATCAGGAAAGTACCGGCGAGCAAAAGGGAGCCCGTTCCATGACATCATGTCTTGCAGCAAGTCTGAATCGATACCTCGTTCCCACCTGGGGGCGGAAACCATCATGAACACCTCGGCCTTGCCAAGTTCGTGCACAACACCGTCGCCTGTCGACGCAAACGGTTCAATCGCAAACACCATGCCTTCTCTCAGCAATGGCCCCCCTTCCTGAGCGGTGTTTGGAATAGCGGGAAGCGTGTGCACTTTCCATTGATCCAGGCCATGACCAGTGAGATTGCGAATTGGGTTGAATCCTGCTCGGAGGATCTTGTTCTCGATAACCCTGCCAATCACACCGGTTGGTGTTCCATCAGATGCCTGTTTGATCGCTGAGGAGAGAGCGTCTTCGGTACTGCCGATCAGTTTTTGCCACCGGCCGTCTGTTGAAAGGTCGACCGTCGCAGCCGTATCCACGACGTACCCGTCAATGTGAGCACCAATGTCAATCTTGACGCAGTCGCCCTCTTCGTATCGAATGCCATCAGTTGGTGATGTGCAGAAGTGTGCGGCAATCGAATTTCGAGATGACTGGGCGGGGAATCCTGGCAAAGCTCCCAGCTCCCGGATCATTTCCTCGACTGATTCAAGAACAAAACGTATTTCAACACCGGGCTCTATGGCCTTCTTGGCCCAGGCGCGTACTTCGGCAATGATCCTTCCACCGCGGCGGAAGCAATCAACTTCGTAGTCGTTAAACGGAGCGCCCATGGGTCGGCAGACTAGTTGAGAAGACCAGAATGCCGCGCCTTGCGTTGCTAGACGCCGACCTCGGCCTTGACCCGCTCGCGATACAGCCCAGCAATGTCCTTCGTTACTGGTCCAGCCACCCACTCAACATCGCCCACCTGAATGACTGGGGCCACCTCTTTGACCGTGCTGAGAATGAACGCCTCACTGGCATCTTCTAGAACCGAGAGATCGAAGATCCCAGTACGGATCTCAATTCTGGCTTCAGTAACAATCTCTTCCACGTACTGCCGAGTGATTGAATCCAGAACCCCTAGATCGAGCGATGGAAACTCAATGACCCCGTCACGGACCCACCCGAAGGCCGAGCGCGGGCATTCCAGGATTACGCCGCCTGCCGACAACAACAACGTGTCATCGAACCCAGCCGAGTTCGCGGCGTTGAGCGCTGCCATATTTGGCGCGTAGGAGAGGGTTTTTGCTCCGGCAAGTTCCCAGTCAGCTCCCGCTGGATGCCAGTGGGCGACCGTTGTTGAGAGCCTTAGCTCGAGGGGGGATGGGGGAACCGGGAGCCAGTGCACCACGGTTGTCGGCGTCGAATCGACCCCTTCGTCACCCGGGCTACAAAGCATCCGTACGAGGCAGTCTCCGCCCTCTGCGGCCATATCTTCTAGCCAGCGGGCAAGAACTTCTCGTGGAGCCAATTCCATCCCCAGAGAACAAGCCGTGTTCTCTAGGCGGTCTAGGTGTCTCCCCAGTCCGAGGATCTTGCCCCCATAAGCTTTCGCCACTTCGAAGCCGCCAACGCCTCTCGTGAACCCCAGGTCGATTGCAGAGATCTTCCCATGTTCGACACGGTCTCCGTTGACAAGCATCAGACTCCTCCGCGGTAGCGATTCGTGATTGGCAAGCGTCGGTCCTTACCGAAGGCCTTGGCAGTAATTCGTACTCCAGGGGCTGCCTGTCGCCGCTTGTACTCGTTACGATCCACGAGGCCGCAGATCCGCTTCACGACGTCAATATCGAAGCCCTCTTCGGCAATCGAAGAAACCGAACGATCGTCCTCGACGTAGCGGCGGAGGATGCCGTCGAGCAGCTCGTACGGAGGAAGACTGTCCGAATCCATTTGATCGGGCCGCAGCTCAGCCGAAGGAGGCTTGTTGATGGTGCCATTGGGGATCATCTCACCATTTCGGTTCCGCCACCGCGAGAGTCGGTAGACATCCATCTTGAATACGTCTTTCAAGACTGAAAAGCCGCCCGCCATATCGCCATAGAGAGTGGCATAGCCCACGGCGACCTCAGATTTGTTGCCAGTCGTGACCACCATTGGTCCGAACTTGTTAGAGATCGCCATGACGAGCGTTCCTCGGATCCGAGCCTGGAGGTTCTCCTCGGCCACATTGAATTCAGTGCCTGAGAACACGTCAGCCAAGGCCGCCTCGAACCCTGCATAGAGGCCGGCAATCGCAATCACGTCAAAGCGAATTCCGAAGTTGTCAGCGAGCGCCCTGGCGTCAGACACCGAGTGACCCGACGAGTAGTGCGATGGCATGCCCACCCCCCAAACAGCATCGGCCCCCAGCGCATCCACAGCGATTGCAGCTGTCAGCGCCGAGTCGATGCCTCCTGAGAGGGCCACAACCACCTCTTTGAACCCATTTTTGGTCACGTAATCTCGGAGTCCGAGCACCAATGCTGTGTACATCTCTTCTTCATCATCAAGCAGCGGAGCGATCGAGTTCGAGATCACGGATCCTTGGGCTCTGGACGTAGCTCCCTTGACGGGAACATCTACAAGTAGGAAGTCTTCTTCAAACTGGGGAGACCGGGCTATCAGGTGCCCCGTCGCGTCGAGGACTATCGAGCATCCATCAAACATCAGTTCGTCTTGTCCTCCAACGAGATTCAGGTACACCATGGGAACCCCAGCGCCCCTTGCCCTGCTTGCCATGAGTTGTTGACGCTCCACGGCCTTGCCGTGGTGGAAGGGCGAAGCATTAATATTGAGCATCAGCTTCCCACCCGCGTCGGCCTGTTGGGCTGGCGGGCCGTCCTCAGCCCATCCGTCTTCACAGATCGAGACTCCGACAGAAACTCCGGCGATTTGGACAAGCTGGTCAGGTTTGTCGCCAGCAACGAAGTACCGAGACTCGTCAAAGACTCCATAACTGGGCAAAAGTACCTTGTCATAAATCGCAACAATTCGCCCGGCTTGCAATACCGCAGCCGAGTTGTGCATGGCCCTTTGCACAGCATCCACCGTGTCTGCAGGTTCCACCTCTCGGGGGAAGCCAACAACAACAGCACACTCGCCGCTGGCTGCAGCCAAGCGGTCCAGCACTCGGGCGGCGTCGGCGACAAAATCTTGTCGGATGAGTAAGTCTTCTGGCGGA
>CAXMSI010000003.1:0-17919 GCA_964196085.1 uncultured Acidimicrobiia bacterium
TTGGTTGACCGTCGAGCAGATCGGACAACTCCGCGATGCCGGCCTGGTCGGAGTCGCAGCAGCGCCGGGCCATCAGAATTCCGATCCGTTCTATTCACCGTATGCGATCGACCGACACGAACCGATGGTGACCGAGGTGGTTTCGACGTATCTCGAACGCGAAGGCATCAAAGTGACCACACTCGCGACAGGCCACAAGGTCGTCGAAACCGCTGAGATGATCAAACCAGATCTCGTGGTGCTCGATGTAATGCTGCCAGGCGGGAACGGGTTCGAGATCCTTCGCCAAATTCGTCGGACATCAGACATGCCCATCATCATGCTTACCGCGAGAACATCAGAGACCGATCGGGTGGCCGGCCTCGAGGCAGGCGCTGACGACTACGTGGTGAAACCCTTCTCACCGCGCGAACTCGCCGCCCGGGTCAAGTCAGTCCTCCGGAGATCGGCTGCTGAGAAAGACCTACGAGAGGCTCCTCTGCCAGTCATCGAGTTCGGGAAGTTCAATCTTGACCCAAGCGCACGCGAGCTCAAGAGAGGCTCAGAGGTCATCGACCTCACAGCGCGGGAGTTCGACCTCCTTTCTTTCCTCGCCGCTGTACCTCGACAGGTGTTCTCCAGAGGTCAGCTCCTCGAGCGGGTTTGGGACTCATCAGCAGATTGGCAGGACCCAGCCACCGTCACCGTTCACGTACGCAGACTTCGGACGAAGATCGAGAAAGACCCAGCCAAGCCTGACCACCTCAAAACGGTGCGCGGAGTTGGTTACAGGTTCGAACTATGAGGGGACCCACAATCCTCTCAGTGCTGCTGATGAGCGTCGCCTACGCATCATTCGAGATGATGACCCACCCGACGGGAGCAGACCGTCGCCGCCTACTCCTGGTGTTAGCCGGAGTCATAGGTTTCGCCGTCATACTACGCCTCATCGTTGACCGAATGGCTAAACGAACCGAAGCGATGGCAACCCTCCTAGGCATCCCCGTCTTTGCTGCCATCACCATCACTGGTGTGGCTGTTCTTGCTGCTGTGAAAGGCATGTTCTTCGATACCACACAGATTCCCATCGTTCTGGTGGCACTTGCGTTCGGGGCTGGGTTGGCGGTATTCGTTGCATCTGGCATCGGCCAACAGGCCTCCTCGGCCTTATCGAGCGTCATCTCGGTAGCTAAAGAAGTCGGATCAGGACAGCTCGGCTCGCGTACTGGAGTCGATCGCTCAGATGAAATTGGAGAGCTCGCCAATGCCGTCGATTCGATGGTTGCTCAACTCGAGTCAGCGAAGTCAGATCGCACCGCCAACGATCAAGCTCGAGACGATTTCCTTGCAGCTGTTGGCCATGATCTCCGTACACCGTTAACAGCCATCAACGCGGCAGTTGAGGCGATCGAAGATGGTCTCAGCGACGATCCAGCCCGATACCTTAGGGTAATTTCCCAGCAGTCGAGCGTAATGGGGCATCTCGTTACCGACGTCACCACGCTGGCATCTTTAGAAGCAGGATCAGTGAAACGCGAGCATGTCGACCTATCCGAACTCATCGACGAGGCCGTGGAGGCCTTCGGGCCGCTGAGCCTCAAAACCGGCATTTCGATCACCAACCAAGCAACAGGCGACGGTGCAATCGTTGGTGACCCAAGCGCTCTCGGGCGGCTGTTACGCAACCTGCTCGACAACGCAGTTCGTCACGCTGACAAGAGGGTAAGCATCGTCATGGCATCGACCGGCGCTTTGGTTACCGTGACTGTGTCCGACGATGGCCCCGGATTCCCAACCGAACTTCGTTCCACAGCCTTCGACCGGTTCATCACGGGCGACGATAGCCGCCGCAGTGATGGTTTCGGGTTGGGGTTGGCCATCGCAAAAACTGTGGTCGATGCTCACCAAGGAGCCATCGACATAGAGGCCGGACCCGGAGGAGTCGTCGCCTTCTCCCTCCCGAAGTCAAGCTGACGATCTGACAGGGCAGCCAGGGCTATTCGCCCTGCCAGCGGTGAGGCTTATCCTTGAAGTCGTCTAGACCCAGCTCGTTGCATAAGGCCAGGTACTGCTCGCGATTCGCCCCCTGCCATTCCAACTCGTCGATCGAGTCCGAAGTTGGAGCATCTCGTCTTAATGTGGCTAGATGTCGATAGAGCAGGGCGTTTTCGTACTCGTTTCGGAAGTTCTCACCAAGACGAGCAGCACCTCGAACTTTCACATCCCATGCTGTCTCATCTTTAGGAACCTGTTCGAGACGCCCATAACGCCCCAGCACCAATGCCGACGACTTCGCCCCCCAGCCCGGCAAGCCAGGAATACCGTCTGCAGTGTCTCCTACCAACGCCAAATAGTCAGGAATCGATTCGGGCCCCACACCCCATTTTTCCCAGACGCCCTGCTCATTTCGCTCAGACCGTTCACGCCGGTTATACATGATGATCCGATCACCAACCACGCACTGAGCTAGGTCCTTGTCTGGGGTCATAATCACCACCTGATCTACGTCATCACAGAATTTCATAGCCGCGGCCGCCAACGCGTCGTCGGCCTCAAACTCTTGCATTCTCCATACCTTCACGCCCAGAGCCTCAAGGGCCCGTTCAGCGATTGGGAACTGCACCATCAATTCAGGCTCGATACCCTCTCCGGTCTTGTAGCCGTCGAAAAGGTCGTTGCGAAAAGACAGGATCACACTGTCGAAGGCGGCACCAACGTGAGTCACATCTTCTTGGCGAAGCAGCCCCAACGTTGACTCGATCAAGCCCGCAACAGCGTGAATGGGGTCCCCATTCGTGTCGTTGCGAGGTGGGTAACCGAAGTGCGCTCGGAAGAGCTCGTAGGTAGCATCAAGTAGGTGCAGCTTCATAAGTCAATCGTAGACAACTAGCGCTCACTCGGGGAGCACTAAAATGCTTCACTATGTCGGCTCTCTTCAAGCGTATTCTCACCAAGTTCAGCCGTCCGGCTTCAGAGTCGAACCAAGAGGCTGTCTGGTTCCTCACGATTGCGGGTTTGGTCGGATTCCTTGTGGGGCTGGCCGCAGCCTTCCTCTCCACAGCAATCCACTGGCTTGCTGGATTGTTCAGGACTGCTTCTGAACTGTTCCCTGCTGGTTCTCAATACATTGTTCTCTTCGCCGTGCCTCTCGGCCTCACAGCAGCATGGTGGATCGCTCACAGGTTCTCACCCGAGTCTTCGGGTGGTGGTGTCCCAGAAACTGTCGAGGCTCTCGTAGTCCGCAACGGCTACCTCGCTACAAAGTCAATCTTCTACAAGCTCGCCACCACAATCCTCACCCTTGGGTCGGGGGGTTCGGCAGGGCGAGAGGGCCCAATGGTCCAAATTGGAGGGTCCATTGGTTCTTCGCTTTCACGCCACTTCGGTCTGGGAGAAGACAAGGTTCGAAGCCTTGTCGCTGCTGGTGCAGGAGCAGCTATTGGTGCTTCGTTCAATGCTCCCATAGCTGGCATGCTGTTCGCTCTCGAGGTCATCCTTGTGAGCTTTGCCGTCCGGCACATGTCAGCTGTCGTCATCGCCTCTGTGGTGGCAGCAGTAACAACCACTACCCTGCTCGGCTCCGAAGATACCTTATCCGCCAGCGTCTACCAGCTGGGCAGTCCTCGGGAGTTAATCCTCTACGCCGGCCTCGCAATCATCGCCAGTGCCGCAGCCGTGCTCTTCATCCGAACCTATGACAGAGCCTCCACGACCATGTCGACAAGCGGCTGGAAACGCCCCGCAGTATTCGGCCTTGTGATCTCAGGGATTGCACTGGTCGAGCTCACCATTCCAGGCTCAGATGGCAGCTCACGCATCCTCGGTTCAGGTGAGGCGTTCGTGTCCAGCCTTCTCCAACTGACCACGTCAAACCTCGTTTGGTGGGCGATCCTGGCAATTGGCCTCCTCAAACTAATAGCGTCAGCGGCCACCCACGACTCCGGCGGTTCGGGTGGGTTGTTCATGCCAACCCTCTTCGTAGGAGCCTCAGTGGGCGCTGCCTTTGCTCAACTCGTTGGACCCTACTGGGACAGCTCTGAACTGCAAACAGGAGCATTCGCCCTGGTTGGCATGGCGACTATGTTCGCTGCGGTCGCCAGAGCGCCGCTCACGGCAATGCTTATCGCCTTCGAACTCACTGGTGCCAGGGATTACGGTCTCATCCTCCCACTTATGCTCACAGCGGCGATTGCAACCTTCATCACTGAACGATTCCAGCCGGACGGGGCTTACATGCTCGTTCTAAAAGCCCGGGGAGTAAACATTCACCGCAAGGGCGAAATCGACTTACTCGACACGGTGGACGTTGGTGAAGTCATGGGCCGGCCCCCCGTGGTCTTTGAGGGAGACACGCTTGAGTCTGTCCAAGAACGAATGGACTCCTCTCGCTCACACGGCTTCTCGGTAGTAGACAACCGAGGCAAATTGGTTGGAGTAATAACCGCGACCGACGTCTTGCGTTCGAACGACAAACGGATCTTCGTCCGTGGAGTGATGACTCGTGGTCCGATCACCGTGACCCCAGGAACCCATGTGTCAGAAGCGCTAGAAAGAATGGCATCACTCGGCGTAGGACGACTTCCTGTTGTGTCTGAGTACAACCCAAACGAATGCCTCGGGATGTTCCGGCGAGAGGACGCCATCACGGCATACCATCAGGCTCTCGGAGCAAGTACCGACGAAGGACTACATCGCAGAAACCTTAAGCATCGCACGCAATCAGGGACCACCAAGTACTTCGATTTCTCCATTCCCCAGGGATCATTCGCTGCGAATAAGATGCTCCGAGAGACCACTTGGCCAGAAAGTTCGACGCTGGTCAGCGTCTCAAGAGGCACCAAGGTGTTGGTCCCCCAAGGTGATACGACCCTCCACCCCGGCGACATCGTGACTGCCTTCGGCACTGAAGCATCGAGAAAACGTATCATCGAACGCCTCAATGCTGGAGCCGACGAGCCGACCGCAGAAATCTCGACTACCCCAGCACCTCCGAGCGAAGATCCATAAGAGCTTCACAGCTAGGCTCGAGCCATGACTGCACTCAGCTACCTCGAACTGCCAGCACCCCAACTGGCCAAAACCAAGGCGTTTTATGCCGCTGCGTTCGGGTGGGAGTGGATCGACTACGGCCCTACCTACGCCGCTACGAGCAACAGCAGCCTCGAAGTTGGACTCAACGGTGAAGCCCTACCAAGCCCTGGACATCCAGCCGGCGACCAAAACGCAATCGGGCCATTCCCTCTCTTCTCCACAGCCGATCTCGAGAGCACCCTCACCAAGGTGGCAAGTGCCGGAGGCTTCATCGTTTCAGAGCCGTACGACTTTCCTGGAGGACGGCGCTTCCATTTTCAAGATCCGAGCGGCAATATTCTTGGTGTCTTTCAAGTTCAGTGACAGCGTCACGGCAGCCGACACCGGGCCATCTACTAAAATGGTGAGCAACGAAGGAGACAACATATGTCAGATTGGAAAAACGACACCAACGAGTCTTGGAGCGCTGTGAGCGGCGAATTCGCCAAACTCGGCGATTCCTTTAAGAAGCACTACACAACCGAAGAAGAGAACTCCGACACCGCCTCTGAGGTGAAGGACGCCCTCACAACACTTGGCCAAGGTCTCGAACGACTATTTGGCGCTGTTGGAGACGCTGTCAAGGACGAAGAGGTCAAAGAATCTGCCAAAGCGGCAGGTACCTCACTCCTCGACGCACTCGGTGAGACCTTTACTAGGGCAGCCTACGAAGTGCGCGACTCGTTTAGAAGCGCCAGTGGTTCAAAAGTCACCGACCGTGGCGAAGCAGACGAGCCCGTCGATGTCATGGATGCTGCCGAGGCCGAGCTAGACGATTCTGAAGCAGTTGAAGAAATCCGGACAGACTTAGACGAGTAGTGCAGTTCTCTCCGGTCGCCTGGACTCCAGAAAAGCACCCCAAACTCGAGGGGGTCTTTGCAGTCAATCAGGACCTGGCAAAGGCCGAATTCTGGCCGTCTGGCAACGGCCCAGAAGATGTCGTTGTTGACGCCGAGGGCTTTGTCTACACCGGTCTCCAGAACGGCGACATTAGGTGTTTCACTCCGGACGGATCAGCTTCAGAAGTTCTGGCCAATACCGGCGGACGCCCTCTTGGCATCGAACTCTATCCTGAGGGCGGAGTCCTCGTTTGTGACGCATTCAGGGGACTCCTCCATGTCACCTCAGACGGAGAGATCAGATCGCTCGCCGAGCAAGTCAACGGGAGCAAGCTCTTACTGACCAACAATGCCGCAATCGCAGCCGATGGCCGAATCTTCTTCTCAGATTCCTCTCAACGGTGGGACTTAGATAACTTCACAGCAGATCTGCTGGAGCAGCGAACAACCGGGCGCCTACTCGTGCACCACCCCAACGGGGAGGTCGAAGAGCTCATGAGCGCAATGAACTTCGCCAACGGTGTTGCCCTCGCTCCAGACGAATCATTCGTCCTGGTGGCAGAAACCGGCCGTTTTGCCATCCACCGATACTGGCTGTCGGGCCCCAAGGCAGGCACGAGAGACATCTGGCTTTCTAACTTGCCAGGGTTCCCCGACAACCTCTCACAAAGCGACGGGATTGTCTGGTGCGCCATCGCTCGGCCTAGGGACGCAATGATGGATAGTCTTCAGTCAAAACCCTTCTTGAAGAAGGTGGTGACGAAGCTGCCGGAGTTCCTGCAACCAGCGCCCTCTCGACACGGATTCATCATCGGGTTCGACCTCGAAGGAAACGTGGTGCACAACCTGCAAGATGCATCGGGTTCAGTGGCCGCTACTACCGGTGTAAGGGCAGCCCACGGAAGGCTCTATATCGGCAGTATCAGCGAACCTACTCTGGCTGTCTTAGAGCTGTAGGACGAGCCAAGCGTATGGGCTCCCCGGCCTGGCGGGCGAGGGCTCCTAAGGGCTACAGCCCGCCAATAAACCGCTCTATTGCTTCAGCTGTGCGGTTCCGCTGCGCAGAGGCGGTAATTGTTGCCTCCCCGTCAAGCCCAAGCTCTCCATAGTCTCCAAAGAATGTGTGGTTCGCTCCGTCGATCGGAATGATCTCAAAACGCAGCGGCATCCTGGAGCTGCTCGCCTCGACCTCAATGACCGAGACGAAGCCATCATCTGATCCGACCACCGAAAGGGCAGCTAAGTTGCTCTCGCTCAGATCTGTTCGCTCCGATGACAGAGCGCCAAGGAGAACTAACGCTGAGACTTCTGGGTGGTTCCCTACGAATCTTGCTGCCACCTCGCCCCCTGCTCCATGCCCGCCAACGACCCACGTCTCTATACCAGGGAAGTACTCAAACACAGCGCTCGGAGCGTCGGGACTAAGGAACGGAACCCGAAACCGCGGCTGAACCACAGCCACTAAAACCCCGCGTTCGGCAAGGATCCGGGCCAACGGGGCATACGCTGTTGCTTGTATCCGAGTATCGGGAAACAACACCAAACCCACGTCGGCCTCAGCCGGTCGAAAACTCAAGAACGGTTCCTCGAGCACCTCAATCGATGGGTGGGAGTTCAACGCAACCTCCGAGTCGCTGCCCGCGTCTGGGCCAGAGGAAGCCCAGACCAGACTCACTAGCCCGAGGCCGAGAACAACCAGCCCAACCAATCCCAATACTCTCCGTAGGGTCGCCACTGCAGCAGGATACAGCCACGAGTCGGTACAGTACGGCGATGCTTCTTGAAGACCCCGCCCTCGCCGAGGCTGTTGAGCTTGGTGATCTTGACAACCTGGTTCGACTCGTCGACGGAATAGCTGGAGCCCGTGAGTGGGACAGACTGCTGAATCTGCGTGAGCGGTGCCGCTTGGCTGTTGAGCGCGGCAAGCAAGTGTGGGGGGTCGCCCACTACTGCAACTACCGGTTGGCTCTTGAGGCACCTCCGCACATTGCCGGTGCTCTCATCACAGAACCTCGGGGACACATGCTTCCCGGTCCTCTCCCCGAAATCATTGCGTCGCGCCTCACCTGGTCGGAGCTCGCTGACCACCTTCCCGATTCGCCTGAGCGAGCTGTGGTGGCCCAAGAACGGGTACTTCGAGGAGACGACCTATCGGCAACCGACGCTGATGTCGAACTACTTGGCCTCCCTCTGACGCTGGCCGATTGGGAGGGAAGTCCTGCACTTGCTGTCTACAAACCAAGCGGTGGTCAGTTCGATCCACCAGACCTACCCGAGATGAACGAAGCATCCACTGGTGTCCGCCTTCCACAAGTCGATGAGGAGGCGTCCGTGGCATTGGCAGATCTGGGGAGAGAGTGGCTAGAACGCTCCAACGGAAGCCTCGAGGTTGTGTGTGTTCAAGGTTCCGCCCTTGACGCTATTGCCACCCTTGGCGCTCCATCAGTCCGAATGAAGGAAGTGGAACTCTCCGATGCCATGGAGTGGATGATGTGGCTCGCCGCCAGCGGAGGGGCACACGGGGTCCGAGCAGGCTTGGCCACCGGGCGTTCGAAGGCGTGGTGGGCCCTCGCCCAAGTTGCAGCAGTCGGCAACGAATGGCCCATCGAGGCCGAAGATCTGTTTGAGTCTTCCGAGGGCCTTCGGTGGTACCTCTGGTCTGATTTGGCCGAAGACGTCGGATGGGCTTGTCGGCTTGCAGTGGAGGATCCTGTCGACGGTTTGGCCTGGGCACTAACAGCGCTAGACGCCGTTTGACTCACTCAGTCTTGGTGGGCTTAGCCCTCCGGAACGAGGTTGAGACCAGCCAGATCGACGCAAAGGCAAAAGCTGCGTTCCCCAACGAGAGCACAAAAAACCAGAAAGGACTGTCGAGTTCGGTCGAGATCGAGGCCCTCACCGCCCAGGCCAAGGAACCACCAAGAGCACCCGCTGCCAACTTACCGACACGCGACGGAAGGAAATTCGCAATGAGCGCGGCTACAACGCCGATACCAAATGGGACCACAATCATGCCCGGAGCCTACCCCCACTCAACTGCTACAACCCCTGGGGTAGCCCCTCAAACTGGGTCTGGTAGAGCCTTCCATACAGGCCGTCAGCTGCGACGAGCTCCTCGTGGGTCCCTTGTTCAACAAGCTCGCCCTCATCAATAACCAGGATCCTGTCGGCAGCCACAACGGTCGAAAGTCTATGCGCTATTACAAGTGACGTCCGTCCTTCCATCACATGTTCTAACGCATTCTGAATCAACGCCTCCGACCGAGAGTCGAGATGAGATGTTGCCTCATCAAGGATCAAAATCCGTGGGTCCTTGAGGATCACCCGAGCGATGGCGAGTCGTTGCTTCTCTCCACCCGAGAGGCGATACCCACGTTCGCCAACCATGGTGTCGTATTTATCAGCGAGCTTGTCGATGAACTCATGAATGTTGGCGGCTTTGCACGCACGCTCGAGTTCTTCGAGCGTTGCGTCGGGCTTGGCGTACCTCAGATTCGCAGCGATGGTGTCGTGAAAGAGGTATGACTCTTGGGTGACCACGCCCACACCCTCGGCGAGTGACCGTGTTGAGCGTTCTTCGATAGCGATACCATCCATGCGGATAGTTCCCTTGTCAATATCGTATAGGCGGGGCACCAGATAGCTGATGGTGGTTTTTCCCGCTCCAGACGGTCCAACCAGCGCGATCATCTGCCCAGGCTCGGCGGTGAAGGAGAGGTCTTGGAGTGCCCATTCGCGAGCTGAGGCCGTTTTAACGAGTCCCTCTTCTTCGTCGACGCGTCCTCTCGCCCACATGCGGAACCGCTTAACGGTCTCAAGGCCGGCCGGTTCTTCCTTCTCATATTTGAACCAGACATTCTCGAACTCGATACGTCCAGCCAAATCATCGTCGACAGCACCGTCGACCTCCACAATCTCATGTTCCATGTCGAGGACTTCGAACACCCGCTCGAAGCTCACTAGCGAGGTAGCGAACTCAACTCTGGCATTGCTCAGCGCTGAAAGCGGGGCGTACAGCTGACGGGCCAAGGCGGTGAACATGATGAGCTCCCCCAGCATGATCTCCTCGCGGATAACCATCCGACCACCAACCCAAAACACCGCAGCTGTTCCAACTGCCGAGACGAGGCCGAGAGCGGCAAAGAACCACCGGCCCACCAGGGCCCTGCGCACGCCGAGCCGCTGCACTGCGGCAGCCTCGGTGGCGTATCGGTCGCCCTCATGTTTCGCCCTGTTGAAGAGCTTCACAAGCAGCGCACCTGACACGTTGAAGGTTTCCTGGAGGATCGAGGACATTTCGGCATCGTGCCCCATTGACTCTTGGGTGATCTTGCGAAGCAACTTGGCCACTCGACGGGCAGGGGCAACAAATAGCGGTAGCGTCGCAACAGCCAAAAGGGTCAGCTTCCAGTTGGTGCCCAGCATCACGAACATGATGATGACCACGCTGATCACATTCGAGGCAATGGCCACCATGGTTCCCGTTACTGCGGACTGAGCTCCCACGACGTCCTGGTTGAGCCGGCTAATCAACTCTCCGGTCCGCGTTGAAGTGAAGAAGCGCAGGGACATGGCTTGGAGATGACGGAAAGCCGCCGTTCGGAGTGAGAAGATGATGCCTTCTCCAACACTGGCAGTAAGCCACCGCTGAAGACCTCCAACAGCAGCAGAAACAATTGGGACCGCAACCATGCCAGCTCCCAGCCACGTGAGGAGCCCATAGTCTGCGTTCGGGATGGCCTCATCAATCAAGCGCCGGGTGAGAATGGGAGGAACGACTGTGAACCAAGAGATGCCGATGATCGTCACTAAGACCCAGGCGAGCTTGCCTCGGTATGGCTTGGCATACGCGAACACACGCCTGAGAAGGGCCTTGTCGACTTCTGGCTTAGGGGCATCTTCGTCATGTTGTAGACGGGCGTACCAACCACCGTGGGACATCATCTACAGATGTTAGGACATTCCATGGATGAGCCGACACAGGTCTGAATCACCTCGGCACCAAACACCAAGCACTCTTGCCCCAAAGCATCAGGATCTGGAGGAACATCCCAAAGCCCGGCGCTCGGCTTGAAGGACGTCGTTCACCGGGTCTCGAGGCCTAGGAAGTACTCGTTCAGCCGTTCGTCGGCTCGCTCACCGAAAAGAATATACGCCGCTTCGTGAAGGCCTGGAGAGGCCTTGATGTCCTCGTCGAAGACGACTTGACTGATCTTGGATCGGCGGCGAATGAAGTCTTCTAGGCGGGTTACCATCTCAGTGCTGGCCGCGAGGTGTAGTTCTACCCGCCGATACGATGCGCTCTCAATGACGCGATCAGCCATCGACTCGTCTTGTCGGATAGCCTCCAACATGGCGAAGGCTCGCCGCCCGTATCGCCGCCACAGCCTCGTCGACAAGGACTCGTGGTTCAACGTAGACGGCAGATCATCGAGTCCCATCAGGTGGGCGAGCCGGAAGAACTCTGCCCGTGTAGCCTCTGCTGGCTCGCCATACCAAGTGCCGGTGTCTGGCTCGAGCGGGATCCCCAGCGATTGAATGGACTCGGCCACTTCCTCCCCAACATTGAGGCAGTCCGTGAGCTTTCCACCAAAGATTGTGACCACACTTCTTTCCGAATCCACTTCCATCTCGTGCTTGCGCGAAAGCTTGGTCCAGTCCGTCTCCTCAGCATCGCCCCCCGCGGCATCGACCACAAGGGGTCGAACTCCACACCGTTCGGCAACCACGTCTTCGACGCTCAGCGGTTGTGCGAGGTCAAGGCGTGCGTTGATCTGGTCGAGCAAAAAGTTTCGATCTTCATCCGTTACAGAGGTATTGGGAGTGTCGACTCGAGTGTCAGTCGTCCCAATCACAGACCTCCCACCCATAGGGATAATGTAGAAAAGGCGCCCCGTATCATCGAAGAACGCAAGCACTCTGTCGCCCTTCGTAAGCCTACGAACAACTAGGTGGATCCCCTTGGAGAATACGAGTCGGTGTGCCGTCTCTACACCCAGTCGCTTGTTCACACCGCCGGTGAACGGGCCGGCGGCGTTGACCAGAGTCGTCGCTGTGCAGGTGACCTCCCGCCCGTCACCCTCCAGGTCACGCAAGGTGAGATGCCACCGGCCGTCAATTCGCTCTGACTTGGTGAGCTCCACGTAGTTCACCGCCTGCGCTCCAACGTCTAGGGCGGAGCGAATAAAACCAAACACGAACCTCGAATCGTTATCAGTGAGATACGCGTCGTAATACTCAATGCCTCCGCGGGAGCGTGAAGTGTTGACGACAGGTTCCAGCTTCTCGATTGTCCGCGCCCTGAGCAGGCGGGGCATGCGCGTCTTGAAGCCGCCGATTACCCAGTAAGCCAGAGCTCCAAGGATGGCCAACCCCTTACCAAACGGCGATGAACGATCGAGCGTTGCGAGAAAGCCGATCGGCTTCACATTGTCTGGGTACGCCTCGATAAGTCGATTACGAGACTTACAGAGTTTGCGAACCAGCAGAAACTCATATCCTTCGAGGTACTTGAATCCGCCCCAGACAAGATTGGATGATTCCTGACTCGTGAGCCCGCCAAAGTCGCCCCGATCAACGAGGGCCACGGAGGCGCCACGCCCTGCGAGGACCGCCGCTGACACAGCCCCATTGATACCGCCACCAACAACGAATGCATCAAACGACCCGCCATCGATCTTCTCTAGAGCAGCGGTTCTCAAGTTCATGATTGAATGCTATCAATGGCGACGACATCTTCACAGTCTCGACAAAATTGCCAGATCCCACTTCCGCCCGAAACGTTCCACCACCGCGCCCAGAACCCGTTGTTTGTAGTTCCTTTCCTTCGGAAAGTCCGAGGGCCGCACCAGCGCCCGTCTGAGTAGTCCGCCGCAGTGAGTGCTCTCACCCAACGATCGTTACTTCAACCGTCGTTTCAATCGATAGATTGTCCGAAGGTTGAAGAGTGCTGCCTTTTTGGAAACGAGTCCCCCGGCCGGCACCGCCATAACATGGCGCAAACCCGCATCCCTCATGTCTCGAAACCTCTCCTCTATCTGATCTGGGGTTCCCACGAAAAGGTTCTTTGCCATCAGTTCCGGATCGACTTGTTCGATCGCGTCGAGGAGAAACTCACGTGTGTATCGCTGGGGAACAAAATCGATCATGCCCGAGAAGTGTTCTCCTAACGGGTGAACCTTTCCATTGTCACTCCACATTGAGCCTGGGGCAAGGAGCGCCATGAATCGGATCCCTCGGTGGTTCAGCATCTCCCGAGCCTCGGCTTCGGTCTTGGCAGCCAAGACATACGCCTGCATACCCGGCTCAATCGCGGCAGGATCGCGACCGGCTCTCTCGGCCGCTGCAGCAATCACAGTCAGCCGCTTGCTGTACAGCGCAGGAGTCATGGGGAAGGCCGGGTACCAGCCGTCTGCGTATGTGCCGGTGAGGCGCAGCATCCGGGGGCCGTGGGCCGCCACCCAAATCTTTGGTTCGTTACCGGGCTTAGGCTGAAGATCCATCACGGCATCAGGCATGTTCCAGAACTCGCCTGCGAAAGCAAACGGGCCCTCTGACTCGAAGCACAATCGAATAATCTGCAGCGCCTCCTCTAGGCGTGACACTGGGCGTTCAAAGCTCAGGCCATATGGATCGGTGTTTTCGCGCTCTCCCGAACCGATCCCGAGGATCGGAGGGACTTTCGTCATATGAGACAGGGTCATGAACGCTTGGGCGATGACAACCGGGTTCCGGCGAATCGCCTCGGTTACACCCACGCCCAATTGCACCTTCCCAGCCGAGGGAGCGAGCCTGCCTAGAAGCGTCTGGTAGTCGAAGTGCGCATGCGGCGAGCCCCCTGCCATCCAAGAGAACTCATCATCCCAAATGCTCTGAGGGAAGAATCCCAAAAAGTGATCTATTGCCCAAGCGGACTGGAAGCCCAAGAGCCTCGCAAGACGCAAGGTTGTGACACTTTGGGACAGTGGCGGTTGGGATCCCAGACCGAGACCGAATTTGAGCGACGGAGCCATGAGGCGAGTGTAGGACTAGCTGGATCTTCGCCTTTCGATCAACAACTCAGGCCGGCAAGGAACCCCTCGCTCCAGACACCTATCTCGTCCCGGATTCTCCTGAAGACTGGTCGCAATTCGTCTGGATCTATACCGGGACGGTCGGGATCTTCGAACGCCCTATGAACCAACCGCTTTGCCCCTGGGAACAGCGGGCAGGTCTCCTTAGCGTCGTCACAGACCGTGATGACTACGTCGAATACTTCGGAGACGTACGTTGAGACGTGTTCAGAGGAGTGAGCTGAGATATCGATGCCAACCTCAGCCATGACCTCAATCGACAGGGGGTGGACACCTTTTGGGACCGTGCCGGCCGAGACCACCTCGATGCCATCGTCCGATAGGTGCTCCAACCAACCGTGCATCATCTGGGACCGACATCGATTGCCCGTGCAGAGTACGAGAATTCGTTTCGAGGGCGCCATGAGGCTGATGGTAGAGAGTCGGTGTACATTTGTTGGCGATGCAAGAGCAACCCCTCAATGAGCTTCTCAGCGAATACGTAACCGATGTAGCACCCCAACTCCTGGGCTACCGGGTCCGCACCGGCTTCGGCGGAGCGGAGACCGAAGTCATCATTAGCGAAGTCGAAGCCTACGCCTCGCACGAAGACCCAGCGAGCCACTCTTTCTCAGGTCCGACACCTCGAAACCAGCCAATGTATGGCGAGCCCGGCACGTTGTATGTCTATCTCAATTACGGAATCCATTTCTTGATGAACGTCGTGGTGGGACCTCCAGGAACACCCCACGCAGTATTACTGCGAGGCGGCACACCAACGGTCGGCCTCAACACAATGCAGGCACGACGCGGCCGCTCAACCGATACTGCAAATGGGCCCGGGAAGCTAACCCAAGCCCTTGGTGTGACGCTCACCCATAACGCCACATCACTCCTCGACGGGCCAGTGCGCCTTCTGAGTCCCCTCTCCCCCGCACGCCCTTACGTCGCAACCAAACGTATTGGTATCTCCAAAGCAACCAACTTCCTTTGGAGATACACAACTAGCTGAGAGCCAGCATTCAACTGCTCTACCGTGGCTAAGTAACGTTTCCACTTCCTGAACAGTCACACATGTCGGAGGTGACATATGAGTTCAGATGAACTTAAAGAAGAGGTGATGGAGGAGGTCGAGGAGTTCAAGCAAGACGCTACGAACGCACTCGACAAATTCTTCGGAATCACGGCGAGAGGATCATCGGTAAGTACCGAGATCAGAGCAGGTCTCACGACATGGCTGGCAATGGCCTATATCTTGATCGTGAACCCACTCATCCTGTCAAATGCAATTCAGGTGGACGATGCCGTGGCACAGTTGGTCACTGTTACCGCGCTGGCAGCGGCCTTTGGAACGCTACTGATGGGTCTGTGGGCAAAACTGCCTTTCGCTCTAGCCCCTGGCATGGGACTCAACGCGTACTTCACGTTCGCAGTGGTCCTTGGTGGCGGCATGGCATGGGAGACCGCTCTTGGAGCCGTCTTCATCTCGGGAATCTTGTTCCTTGTGATTTCACTTACAGGGTTGCGCAAGATGATCCTGGATGCCATTCCTAAGTACCTAAAGCACGCCATCACGGCAGGCATTGGAGGCTTCTTGGCGATCATTGGGTTTGCCGGAGCGGGATTGATCACCACATCGGAAGCGACGCTTGTCACTGCCGGTGCCTGGAACACTTCTGGTGTCTGGCTGGCAATGTTTGGTCTGATCCTCACCGCAGTGCTCTTGATCCGGAAGGTGTCAGGAGCAATCCTCATTGGCATCGCTGCGACCACCCTCGTAGCCATTGTGTCAGGAGCAGCGGTCTACAACGGCGCTGCCTTTGACGGGTTCGACGGAATCGTCGGATTCACATGGCCTAGCGACCTGATCGGTGCTCTCGACATTGGAGGAGCAATTGAGTACGGCATCTTTGGTGTTGTCTTCACGTTCCTCTTCGTCGACTTCTTCGACACAGCTGGAACGTTCATCGGGTTGGCTGACAAGTCAGGACGCATGGATGACAAAGGAAACATCGATGCGCCATTGGCAGCGTTCAGCGCTGATGGAGCTGCAACAGCAGTAGGAGCCTTGTTGGGGACGTCGTCCACCACCACCTACATTGAGTCTGCGGCCGGTATCGAAGACGGTGCCCGGACTGGGCTCGCCTCAGTGACTACTGGGATCTTGTTCTTGCTGGCGATGTTCCTATCGCCGCTCGCAGGCGCAGTTCCAGGAGTGGCAACGGCCCCGGCGCTGATCATTATCGGAGCGATGATGATGTCGGGTGCAGCCAAGGTGGACTGGAGCGAGTACCGATATACGGTGCCAGCGTTCCTCGCCATTGTTGGTATGCCATTCACCTACTCAATAACAGCGGGAATCAGCTTGGGACTCATCTCCCACACGGTGATCTCAGCAGCCAGCGGAAAGGCAAAAGACGTACATCCAATCATGTACATCTTGTCAGCCCTGTTGGTCTGGAAGTACTTCATCGACGGCTAACTAACCCGCAATTCAGCACACCAGGGGTCGGGCGAAAGCCCGGCCCCTATTTCGTGAACGGGATCACCAACCGCTGTTCTGTAAACCCCAGAGACCGAAACAGCTCACGGGCCGGTTCATTCTCGTCGTCGACTTCCACTCTGGTGACCGAGACCCCTTGCTCCACCAGAGCATTCACCGCTGCACGCACCATCTCTCCACCGAGGCGCTTTCTCCTGACTTCCTCAGAGACGGCGAGGAAGTTGATTCTGGCCGTCTTATCTGACTCTCGGGTCGCGTTGATGTACCCAACTGCCGCTCCGAAATGTCGAATAACCATCGTCAGGTCCGGGTCAATTGCATTCACAATGGTCGACCCAACCACGTCTGCGTGGGGGAACGTTGCTTCGTGGAACATCGAAACGAACCCCCTGAACTCGTCGCTCATTGGGTGCACCATCACAATGCTGTCTTTCAAAGGTGCAGCTAGCTCAATCTCCACGATGCCTGTGGAGCCAGTGAAGCCGAGCTCCGCCGCCAGCGCCGTGAGGTGATAGTTGCGATTGTCTGCGTGAATAACCTCCCGGGTAGCGTCACAGTTCGCTCGGGCAGCCGCCAGCACGGCTCCGGCTTGCTCTTCCCAACCCTCTTCATGGGAGAACGGACCCATCCACTGGACAGAGCCTTCAACGTGATCGCCAGTTACCCAAGCAACAAGGCCCTCAGGGCTCTCAGCGACCCAAGCATGCCGAAGCAAGTCCCCTGAAGCTATCGCAGAACGAATCTCGGTCTCCTCACTTGGAAACAACCCGGCATGGGTAGAGCGCAGCCCTTGAGCAGTGGCGCCCAACGAGACGAGGCGATCTATATCCTCGTCTACAGCCTTACGAGTGGTGATACTCATTGTTTTGGATCCTCCGGTGACAACCCCAACGTAGCCTCTGCGGCTTCCAGTGTCTGCCCACCCCGCAACACAGGGGCAAATAGATCACCGTATTTTGCCACTCTTTCCCAGATTGTTTTGATGGTGAAGTCAGACGGCATAGCTACGTCAATCTCATCCCACGAAATGGGGGTCGAGACTGGAGCGCCTGGATACGGCCGCACCGAATAAACCGAGGCAATTGTCTTTCCTCCGACGTTCTGATTGTGGTCGATAAAGATCTTGGGACCGCGCTTCGAGATATCCCATTCCATCGTCAATTCGTCTGGATTCGCCTGCACCAAAAGGCGCCCGACGGCCTCTACAAATGCCCGCACGCGACGGTACGAGTAGACGGGTTCGAGCGGCACATAAATATGGATTCCTGTGGCGCCCGACAGCTTCGGGTAGGAAGCAAGCCCAAATTGATCGAGGACAAGTTTGATCAACTTCGCTACGTCGACCACTTGCTGCCATGTACAGCCCTCTGAAGGGTCAAGATCGAAAATTGCAAAATTGGGATTCTCAATCGCGTCCGTCTTACTGAGCCAGGGGTGAATCTCAATACAGCCCATGTTGGCCAGCCACATCAGTGAC
>CAXMSI010000003.1:18027-27592 GCA_964196085.1 uncultured Acidimicrobiia bacterium
GCCAACCATCGGGGTAGCGAGCCATCACGATCGGTCGGCCATCAAGGTGAGGAATGAGCAAGGGGGCGATGGACGAGTAGTACTGAATCAGGTCACCCTTAGTCTCTCCTTCGTCGAAGAAAGGCTTGTCGATGTTCGAAAGGCGTAAGGGCCGGGTGACGCCTAACGGCCGATAGGTGCCCTGCTCCCTGATGACCCGAACCTCAGCGGGCGCCACTCCCAAGGTGCCGACCGCCCGGCCTTCAGACACCGCTGACCCTTCGGCCTTGGCTACCTCGTCGACGATCTCGGCTAATACCGCTTGGTGGGAGGAGGCTTCTCTCATTTCGGAAATGACAGTAAGCGACTGCCCAGCTTCGAGCGCTGCTTGAATAAGTGGCCTTACCCGCAGGGACCCCTCACCGTATGGGATGTGCTTGATCTCGCCTGCATCACCGTAGAGCACATCTGAGAAGTGGCAGTGCAGTCGGTCCAACTGCCAGTCTGGAAGCTCCTCCCGAGCGAAGCCCAGCACAGCCGCAAAGGCTTCGGGACTCTTCAACCCACCGTTGGACATGGCGTGAACATGTGCCCAGTCAATCGTTGTCCTCACCCAGGAGTACTCGCCCGCCAGCATGGTGAGGTCGCCAAGGCGTCCGTACTGTGCCTTACGGCCCGCGGTTTCCAACGACAGCGTCACACCGAGTTCTCGGACCTTTGGCTCGAGGTAGTCGAGCGCCCCCCGGATGACAGCGGTGACACCAATCGGATCACGATCTCGCTGGTTCCCAGGGTGGGCCACCACGGTCTTCCCTCCGAGGGCGGCGCACAGCTTCATTGCATGCTCAAGAGCAGCGATGCAACGCTTAGCCTTGTCCTCTTCTTCGACTGTTAGAACAGCGAAGTACGGGGCGTGCACACTGAGCGAAATACCACGCTCAGCTGCCGCGGACCCGAATTGCTTACACCTGTCCTTCTTCCAAGGGAAGTCCTTCACGAAGGCCAGCTCGAAAGCCGAATAGCCGTCATCGATCAAGCCATCGAGGAAGTCTTCATCTGTCACCCCTTGGGGAGGCATCCCCGAGTACCCGAACTTGATCATCTCCCAAGGGTAACCAGAGCCAGACCTTCTTGAGCAGCCGGTGCTGACCCGGAACCGGCATAGTTTGGAAACCTCAAAGAAACAAGCCGTTCCCGGATTGGTAACCCTCAGTTCAATAGCCCGAAATGCCTGCCCCGTAACTTCTCACTAGAACGATTGAGGAGAGACATGAAACGTACACGTTGGGTAGCGTCGCTGACTACAGCGGCTCTCATAGGGCCACTAGCGGTTCCCGCATTTGCCCAAACCGTCGAAGAGGTTGGCCATGCCGTCGACGAGGTGTGGCTCGTTGTCGCAGCAGCACTCGTCTTCCTCATGCAGGCTGGCTTTGCACTGGTTGAAGCTGGATTCACCCGAGCCAAGAACGCTGCGAACATCGTGATGAAGAACGTGATGGATTTCGCCATCGGATCACTCGTCTACTGGCTCTTTGGATTTGGGCTGGCATACGGTGGCGCAGAGGCCGCCAACTCGCTCTTCGGCTGGGGTGATTTTGCCTTCAATGACTCTGACATCAGCTCAACTTGGTTCTTCCAAGTGGTATTTGCCGCGACTGCGGCCACGATCGTCTCAGGCGCCATGGCAGAACGCACCAAGTTCTCCGCCTACCTCATCTACACCCCATTCATTACTGGTCTGATCTACCCAATCGTCTCGCATTGGGTTTGGGACAGCCAGGGGTGGCTCGCTCAAATGGGCTACATCGACTTCGCCGGATCGTCGGTTGTCCACCTCGTTGGAGCCATTGCTGGCCTCGCCGGAACGATGGCTCTCGGCCCTCGGATCGGCAAGTACATTGACGGCAAACCACAGGAGATCCAAGGTCACTCTCTTATTCTGGGCGCCTTGGGAATGTTCATCCTCTGGTTCGGATGGTACGGCTTCAATGCCGGCTCAACCCTCGTAGCGGTTGGCGCAGACTTCGCCTCCGTTGCTGTGACAACAACGTTGGCCGGCTCTTCTGGAGCACTTGGTGCAATGATTGCGGCCTGGGCCTTCCACCAGGGAGGTAAGCCTGACGTCGGCATGACCCTCAACGGAGCACTTGCGGGGCTGGTCGGCATCACCGCAGGAACAGCTGCCGTGTCCAACCTCGGGTCAGTCATCATTGGAATGATTGCTGGAATCGTGGTTGTCTACGCCATTCTGAGGATTGAGGCCTGGGGAATCGACGATCCAGTCGGGGCAATCTCAGTCCACGGTGTGGCCGGTATCTGGGGAGTTTTAGCTGTCGGCCTGTTCGCCACTGAAGGCGGCCTGCTGTACGGCGGAGGACTCAAGCAACTCGGCATCCAAGCCGTTGGCATCGTCGCCATTTCAGCTTGGACACTCGTCCTTTCAGTGGTCGTCTTTAGAGGGATCAAGGCGACTTGGGGTCTCCGAGTTTCCGAGGAAGAAGAAATCGAAGGTCTCGACCATCACGAGCATGGGGCCCTCGCCTACCCAGAGTTCCATTAGCCACCCACGGCGACCCGCTGAGAACCGGACCCCTCAGCCTCTGCCAACAAATGAGTTGGCCACCGCGGTGGCCAACTCATTTGTTCGTTCGAAACTCTTCAAATGGCTTAAAGACTTGAGCATTTCTGCCGATGTCAGAGGTAAGAAAGAGAGGGCAACGTGGCCGCTTGGCGAAAGATCTCACTCCCAATTACATCCTTCGGTCGGAATAACCTCCCAGCGATTTGTGTCGCTACAGGACAGCCAACCGAACATTGGACAACAGTCCGCCTGCTCTGGTTTCCACGATGGGCTTCCATCCTCTACCTGTTGGGACCCCTCGGAATGATCTTCCAAATGATGATGGGGCGGAGCCTCGCCGTGGAATTTCCTGTACACGATTCACTCATTCGTACCCAGCGGCAGAAACAAATCTTGGGCGTTGCGTTTGCCTTCTTCGGAGCGTTCCTGGCTGCGGTAGCCCAAACACTCACTGAGTTGGCCGAGTCCCTCTACGTTTCCGTAATAGCATCCTTCGTGTTCGCCACGCTCTTGCTGTGGTTCGCCCGCCGACCCTTCATCCCTGTAAAGCTTTTGGCCTCTCCCACAATGGACCTCTCCGGAGTCCGTCTCCGGTACGTCCACCCAGAGTTCACAGCAGCTATGGACAGATCCAAAGAGGGGATGAGCGTTGAGGAACAGTTCTTCGGCAAAGAAATAGCTGAAGCCTTTTCAGTCTTCGATCAACCCAAGGTCGCTCTCGCAATGGCAAGCGCCGGGGACCCCTGGAGTTAAGTTCTAGTACGGGTTTGTTCACTCTTGAACTGTTGACGCCACTCACAAGCTAGAAACCAGGAACCAGACCGCTCGTTGTGACCGGACATGGCCAACGACCTCGGGGGGTCTGGTAAAGTTCTGCCTCCATCGGGCCCCTAGCTCAATTGGCAGAGCAGCGGACTTTTAATCCGTTGGCTGTGGGTTCAAGTCCCACGGGGCCCACAAGTGCGAATAATCGCCTACCCAGAGAGTGGAACCTCTTCCGGGACCGCGGGCTCTCAGCCCAGGGCAGCTTCAAGCCCAGCAATCAAGCGGGTGACTTCTTGGTGAGTCGTGTAGTGAATCATCGACATCCGCAAAACACCCGTTTCAGTCGAGATACCCATGCCCTGCAACGGCCGATGCCCGTAGAAATTGCCAGTACCGGTCATCAGCTTGTGATCAGTAAGCACCCTCTGCACCTCAGCAAGTGTCCTGTTCCTGGGAACTATTGATACGGTCGGCGCGCGGCTGACTGCATCGGGTGGACCGAGTAGTCGAACATCATCTCGACCACCCAGATAATCAAGGAGAGGGGTTACCAGCCCAATCTCATAAGCCCTTATCAATTCGAGGACAGAACGACCGCGATCAGCTGGGGTTCCTCCATCACCGAAGTGATGTTCATATACCTCGTCGAGGTACTCGATCACTCCCGACATTGCAGCTACCTGGGCATGATCGGGACCAGCAGGCACCAGCTTGTAGTGAGGAGTATCGGCCTTAAAGAAGTGGTTCTGATTCCCTAACTGTTCGAGCAAGTGCTCCCGCACCACCATGACACCCTGATGCGGTCCCCAGGTTTTGTAGGCCGAAAACAGATAGACATCAGCCCCAAGCGCAGCTACGTCGGGGAGGCCGTGCGGAGCATATGAGACTCCATCCACAACTACGAAAGCGCCGACCGAGTGCGCCCTTGCAACTAGCTCTGCCACCGGATTGATTGCCGCAACAACGTTCGAGCAGTGGGGAAAGGCCAACAGTTTGGTTCGCGAGGTCAGTAGTTCGTCCAGATCATCAGGATTCAAGGCGCCCGTCTCCGGGTTCACATGCCATTCCTTCACCACGATGCCCCTCTCGGCTAGCCGACGCCATGCCCCGGCATTGGCTTCATGGTCTTGAGAGGAAACGACGATCTCGTCGCCGTCTTGCCACATCTCCCGGAAAGCGTTCGCCAAGACATAGATGTTCTGGCTTGTGGACGGCCCGATATGAACTTCCCCAGGGGAGACGTTCAGCCACGCTCCGACTCTTCGATAGGCCGTGTCCATTGCCTCTCCGGCAGCAGCGGAGGTCGGGTAGGCATGATAGGGCTGGACTTTGGACCGTAGGTAGTAGTCCGTTAGGCGGTCGATCACCTGGCGACAGGTGTACGACCCCCCGGCATTCTCGAAAAAGGCCCAGCCTTCAAGTGACGGCTCATCGAATGACGGAAAGTTCGAACGAACGAACCCGATGTCGAGTAGCTTCTTCACACCTTGGTCGTTCCGCGAATCATCAGGATGACACTTTACCTGCGCAGCAACCGTGTCGGCGCTATCGCTCTTCTCCGAGGGTACGCTCACTTCTCTACAGGGCCGCCTCGATCTTTCCACTCAACGAGTCCGCCGCCAATGTGCGACACGTTCGTCAAGCCCATATCCTGCAGCGTCTTGGCGGACAAAGCCGACCGCCAGCCAAGGTTGCAGTACAGCACCAGTTGGTCGGCCGCGGTGAGTGCCTCAAGGTGATATGGGCTGGCAGGATCGACCCAAAACTCAAGCATCCCCCGGGGGACATGCAGTGAACCAGGGATCTTGCCTTCACGCTTGACCTCTCGGACGTCCCTGAGGTCGACGAGCAATGCGCCAGAAGCACGGGCTTCCATTGCTTGCTCCGCCGTCAGCGTAACGATTTCTGCCTCCGCCCGAGCTACCAGATGTTCATAGCCGCTCGTTGGCTCGCTCATCGTGGATACCCAATGTCGGCCAGAGCAGTAGCAATTTCACTGAAAATCGCCGGATCATCAACTGTTGCAGGCATGGACCACTCAACATCGTCAGCGATACGAGAGATCGTGCCGCGCAAAATCTTTCCAGAACGTGTCTTGGGCAACCGGCCCACAACGACCGCCGACTTGAACGCAGCTATGGGCCCAATCTTTTCGCGCACGAGGGCTACCACCTCCGCAACGACGGTGTCATTGTCCGATGAGGCACCGACCTTGAGCACGAGGAAGCCAACAGGGAGCTGCCCCTTGAGCTCATCAACGACCCCCACTACCGCACATTCAGCAACATCAGGGTGAGAAGCCAGGACCTCCTCAAGAGCCCCCGTTGAAAGGCGATGGCCTGCCACGTTGATGATGTCGTCGGTGCGTGCCATCACATGGACATATCCCGCCTCGTCAACGAAGCCTGCGTCGGCTGTTTCATAGAAGCCGGGGAATGAGGAGAGGTATGTGCTGATAAATCGTTCTTCAGCGTCCCAGAGAGTCGGCAGGGAGGAAGGCGGCATCGGCAGCTCAATGCATATAGCTCCGGTCTCACCAGCGGGGAGCTCCTCACCATCTGGCCCAAGCACAGACACCTTCCACCCTGGGACGGGCCGACCAGGCGAACCTGGAACGACAACTGGAAGCTCGATTCCGAGGCAACTCGCGGCGACTGCCCACCCTGTCTCTGTCTGCCACCAATGATCAATCACCGGGACACCAAGATGCTCCTCGGCCCAGGCAAGCGTATCTGGGTCACACCGCTCACCGGCGAGAAACTGCGAGCGAAACGCACTCATGTCGTATTGCTCGATCAAGGCTCCCTCTGGGTCCTGCTGTCGAATTGCACGTATTGCGGTGGGGGCCGTGAACATACTCACCACCCCGTGCTCGGCTATCACGCGCCAGAACGCGCCCGCGTCGGGTGTGCCAACAGGCTTCCCCTCGAACAAAACAGTGGTACAACCATGTAGCAACGGGCCGTACACAATGTACGAGTGGCCAACGACCCAGCCAACATCAGAGGCCGCCCAGTACACCTCCCCGGGGTTCACGTCGTACACATTCTTCATAGACCACTTGAGGGCAACAGCATGCCCCCCGTTGTCTCGTATGATCCCCTTTGGCTCACCCGTGGTGCCCGAGGTGTAGAGGATATAGAGCGGATCGGTGGCGCGAACAGGGACACAGTCTTGAGGGGTGGCCAACGCCATCTCCTCTTCCCAGTCAAGGTCACGCCCCGGTTTCAGTTCGGCGGTCGCCATTGATCGCTGGAAGATAATGTTGTGTTTGGGGGGATACTCTGCCATTTCGATCGCCGCATCGAGCAAGGGTTTGTACTCGATGATACGATCGACCTCGATCCCGCAAGACGCGGAAACCACGACTGTGGCTTCACAGTCATCGATGCGGGTAGCTAGCTCCTTGGAGGCGAAGCCACCGAAGACAACAGAGTGAACAGCACCGATCCTGGCGCAGGCCAGCATGGCAATAGCCGCCTGCGGAATCATCGGCATGTAGATGACTACTCGATCCCCACGGTCAACACCGTTCCGGGCAAGAACTCCTGCAAAAAGTGCCACCTCATCACGCAGTTCTCGGTAGGTGTAGCTCCGAGATCCACTGGCAACTGCACTGTGATAGATCAGGGCATCTTGATCCGCCCGACCACTATCGACGTGGCGATCAAGAGCGTTGAAACAGGTGTTCAGCTCACCCCCCACGAACCAGCGAGCTGCAGGGAGGGCGGATCGGTCGAGCACCACGTCCCATGGCTTGTCCCAGTCGATCTCGGCCGCTGCTTCAGCCCAGAAGGCCTCGGGCTCTTCTATCGACCTTCGGTACACATCAAGATAAGAGTGATCGTTCATCCATCCAACCTAGCTCATCACCCAAGCATTCGTCCCGAAAGGGCAGACGTAGAGCCCATTATCGACCGATGCGCCAATTCTGAACGACCTCCCAGGCAGGCGAAGAATCACGAATGACGGAATCGTCAGAGGCACGACGCTCGCGGACTCGTGGGCGGTTCAAGAAATTGCAGCGGTTGGCCGATAGAGACACCGTAGATCCCAATTAGGAACCACCATGCCGGGGGGCACCATGTTTAAGCGCACTGTACTAACCCTTACTTTGAGCCTGCTGTTGGTAGCCGGTCTCTCCACACTCGCTTCAGCTGACGAAGCGCTTCCTGACGGTGAGTATTCGCTGATGATTCCCGGCATCGGAGGCGTTTCGTTCTCATTCGTTATCGATTCCACCAGTGAAACAGAGACAGTTGCTGTACTGGTTACCCCTGAGGGTTACGACGTCGATGATGATGATCCAGCCAAAGCTGAATGGAAAGAACTCGCCGAACTCGCCGTAGAGCACGACCGCGCTGAGGTTGAAGCTAAAGAAGGCAAGATCGAGGCCGACGTCGACTGGGGAGACGGGCCAGTGGTTCTCACACTGCCTGAAGGTTCCATCACCATCTCACTCGACGAAGACATCTTCAATGCTTCGGTTTCGGGTCCTTGGTTCCTCTTCGGAGCCGACGGTGAGTGGTACGTTGCCGACACAGAGAACCTTGACTACGCCACCGTGGTACTGAAGGTCGAAGCCGACGAGGATGGCGTAGAAATCAAAGCAGTGGATGCAGCTGACGACCTCGACGATGACTTCGACGACGAGGACGACGAGGACGACGAGGACCACGATGACGACGACGACGATGACGATGACGACGACGACGACGACGACGACAAGTAAGAGCCGAAGGGCAACGGTAATCCGAGCACCGCATGGTCGCCTTTCAGTAACTTGCTAAGTGCTCACGCATAGCCAGCCGATAACAGAAGCATGACAGGGCACACAAATCTCATCAAACTCCTATTGGCGCTTCTGCTTATCGGTTCGGCATGCACGACAGCCGTGGTGGATTCACTTGCCACGTCTGCACCTGCTCAGCCGTCGGCCACTGTGGGCACGACTCCTGCAACAGTTACCACTGAAGAATCCTCACTCAGTGACTTGCTGGAGAAAGCCATCGCTGACCTGGTTCAAGCCAATTCGTACGCTTTCACATCGAACGTTGAGCTCAACAAGGGCGAGTCGACAACTGTCGAGATTACCGGCTGGATCGACGGAGCTAATCGAGAACTGATCGTCACTTCTGGCGATCAGTCTGTCATTACGAATGTCCAAGACGGCCTTGCGACTGTGACCAAGGGCGGTGAGACTATTGAGGTTCCCTTGGCTGAAGCAGGGGATGCCCCATCGCTTGAGATATTGTCAGAAATGACGCGAGCTTCCTTCTCAGGCCCAACCACTATTGCTGGTTCACTAAGTCCCTCAGCGCTCCGGTCCACCGGCTTCGACACCAACGGCTCGGCAAATGTCATCGTTCACCTGTCCGAGACAGACGAACTTCTCGGTTACGAGTTAACCGCAGCCAACGGCGCATGGTCCATAGAAGTGACTTTCTCGTTGGTTGGCGGAGATTTCAGCTCGTAGCAAGAACCCAAAGCGCAAGGCTGACCGTCTCTCGGGAGGCTTCGGACTTTCGCGTTCGACCGAGTTGAAAAGGCCACTCAACTCCTCAAAGAGGAAGTCGCTAAGAGTTCCGACCGCTAAGCAGTAGCTCTCTTGGCACAATCAAGTACCGCCTCGCGGAGAGCGTGCTCACGTGGGTCATCGATGAGATAGAAGTCCATACGGTTCATCACATACCCAAATCCCAACTGGAGCTCGGGGTCAGCAAATCCAAACGAACCTCCAGCACCCGGAGTGCCAAAAGCTTTGGCCGAGCCAAACTCAAATCCGGGCCAGGGCTTCAGGTAGCCGAGCGAAAATGTCGTCTCCATCTGCAGGACTTCGTCGAAGAGTCCATCGCTGGGAGGCACGGCTGGGTCGTAGAGAGCCGCCAACGTGTCAGGCCCAATTCCCAGAGCGGCCCCACCCGAGGCGAGGACACCGTAGGCGGTTGCAACAGCCCTGGCAGTGCCATGACCATTCGAGGCCGGCAACTCAATTCGTCGCATCTCTGGGTCGTTGTATCGGTGGGGTTGACCCACCACCTTGGGATTGGCAAACGTGCGCGCCGTCAGAGACCTCGGATTGAGGAAGTTCTTCACGAACGCTGACGGCAACTTAGAAAGGTTGAAGATCATTTTGAGCCGGTACCAGTCTCCCAACACCGGAGCGATCCGCTCAGCGGGCATATCTTCTGGCAGGCCAATGTAGAACTCAATGCCAAGCGGGCCGGGGATCTCATCAGC
>CAXMSI010000004.1:0-20541 GCA_964196085.1 uncultured Acidimicrobiia bacterium
AGTTCTCAACCAAACAGCTTGGTTGGGACGCAACCTTTACCAACAGTATTGATGCAATTGCTTCTCGTGACGCTGTGGCTGAGTACACATTTGCCTGTACTCAGTCGATGATTCACTTGAGCCGGCTTTCAGAGGAGTTGGTGTTGTGGACGACGACTGAGTTTGGTTGGGCGACCTATGGGGACGATGTGACCACTGGGTCATCGGCGATGCCCCAAAAAAAGAATCCCGACATAGCCGAATTAGCCCGAGGTCGAGGTGGGAAGGCGATTGGGGAGTTGACCACAATGCTGGCCATTCAGAAGGGCCTTCCTATGGCCTACAACCGTGACCTCCAAGAAGATAAGGCGGCAGTGTTTGCTGTGGACGACTTGTTGTCGGGCACAATTGTTGCTGTTGGAGCCCTTGTTGAGTCGGCGATCTTCAACCCTCCAGAGCCGAGTGCATGGGTTTGTTCACTTGACCTTGCCGAGGTGTTGGTTGAGCGAGGTGTGCCTTTCAGAGAGGCCCATGAACGGGTCGGTGTGGTGATCAGAGCGTTGATCCGAGACGGTCGTGACATGTCTCAAACCACCTTTGCTGACCTACAGAAGGTTGATGATCGCTGGGTCGAAGCTGACTTGGGGGTTCTCACCCCTGAAGCCTCAGTCCGCAGAAGAAGGTCCCCCGGTGGTGGAAGCTTTGAGTCTGTGCAGCAACAAATCTCTGCTCTTCGGTCAACTCTCAGTTAGTTGTGTTTGGTGGGCCATCAATAAGGTAGCGAGAACCCATATTGGAGTTTGGCATCCTACAAGGGCTTGAGAGGCCACTTCTACATCCTGACAAGATCCCTCAAGAACAGGCGGTACTGTGTCGAAAACTTGAGGTATGACCAGCAAGGCCGACAAAAACGGCCATTCGTTCGTCAGTCAGTACGGCATGCGAACTGAAGGCCCTGGGTCGATAGAACCAGCTCAAGATGCAACCTCGAGAAGGAGCATCTACCTGCTGGTTGGAGTCGCGCTGGTAGTCATTGCTGTGGTGAGTGTCTTTTCGGGTCCCACCATGAATCAGAATGTCTCGACTAGCGCGTTAGTGCTCAGAGACACACAGTCAGCAAATCAGGCCATTGCCCTGGCTCAGGGTGCCGTGACCCGAGCGGTGGTCGCTGCTTCGGCACACGAGGCAGGTCTGACTTCTCGCGGGTCGGTGTCGGCAGCTGTGACCGAGGCTCGAACTCACGTGAGTACTTTTGCTTCAGCGAGCAGTCGCCTCCCGAGTGCAGGAGACGGTGCGACCGGAGCAGAGTATGTCGACTCGGCGAACATGGTAATTCGACACATTGATGCAGGCTCTGCTGTCACAGCCGAAGTGTTCCTGGTAACTCGAGTCCAACCAATACATGATGAGCTTGTCGTGATTCTCGAGGCGAAGCATGCCGAGGCGGTGCTGGGGATCCTCGAAGCCGAAGCCAGCGCTGAAAGAACGGCCGTGATGGCTCAAACTCTCGTCTTGTTCGCCGTCGTCGCATCGGGATTACTTTTGTTGCTCCTCAGGTGGAGAAACGTGCCTGAAGGGACCGGGCCTGTTGAAGCAGCTGTCCCGTATCTCAGACGGGTGAGTTAGTAGACAACCGTTAGGCTTCGCTTCCCACAAGAGGAACCCCATGTCTGTAGTTGTCGTCTTCAGTGTTTTAGCCGGCCTTGCTCACGTCGCCTTCTTCTTCATGGAATCCGTGTTTTGGAGCAAGCCCGCTGTTTGGAGGGTATTTGGCGGCAAGGATCAGGAGCACGCTGACCTGCTCGCCTTCGGAATGAAGAACCAGGGTTGGTATAATTTGTTTCTGGCCATTGGTGCGTTCTATGGAGCTTTGCAACACAGTCGTGGTGATGGATCAGTGTTACTTGCCTACACCATGCTGTTCATGGTGGGCGCAGGATTGGTACTGGTGGTGACCCGCCCGAAGATGTGGAGAGGGTTCCTCATTCAGGCAACTGCGCCCGCGATAGCGGCGATAGCCCTACTTTTCTAGGAGTTCGAGATGATCACCGAGCAGTACGGAATGACGGTAGAGACAGCCCTCTCATTTGATGAGGCCGAAGAACACATTCGAGCAGCGCTCGCCGATGTTGGTTTCGGTATTCTCACTGAGATTGATGTCGCTGCGACCTTCAAGGCCAAGTTGGACTTGGATCGTTCGGCCTACAAGATCTTGGGCGCCTGCAATCCCGTGCTTGCAAGTCAGGCTATCGAGATTGACCCCCGCGCTGGACTTCTTCTGCCCTGCAACGTTGTCCTTGAGGACACGGGGGCCGGAACGGTTGTCACCATTCTCGACCCGGACAAGATGGTCTCGCTCATGGACGCAGAGGGCGTAGATGCATTCGCTGCCGAAGCGAGAGAGCTCCTGCAAAAAGCGTTAGCAACCTTGGAGTAGACCCAGCCAAGACAATGTAGTTACGCCCAGTACCCTTCGATCCGAGCCAGAACCTGCAGCATTACTTCGTCGGCACCACCACCGATGGAACCTAGGCGACTGTCTCTGAAGAGTCGTGAAGTCCAGTTCTCGGCCATGTAGCCAGAACCACCGTGAAATTGAAGACACCAGTCTGCTACCTTGCGTTGGAGCCTTGCGCTCTTGAGTTTCGCGATGGTGGCCTGCCGGGTGATGTCTTCCCCCGCTATTCGTTTGCCAGCTATTACGTAGTTGTACTCCTTCAGCATGTCGACGTCAGCTGCAAGGTCTGCCAGTTGGTACTGGATGTACTGGTTCGCCATGAGGGGCTTTCCGAAGACCTGGCGTTCAAGTAGATAGTCCTTGGTCCGACTCAGGGCTAGCTCGCAGGTGCCAACTGCCGCGTAGTTGGCCCACATTCGTTCGATGACAAATTGTTCCATTTGCTGGTGGAAGCCTCTGCCTTCAACCCCAATGGTGTTTGCAATAGGGACCCTGACGTCATCGAACGAGATGAGCCCGGTATCGGAGGCGTGCATCCCCAATTTGTCGATGTTGGTGACGCTATACCCGTCAGTAGCCGTGGGGATTAGTATTTGGCTCATCCCCCTAAACCCACCTTCGTCAGAAGTCCTAACAAGGGTGCACAGCCAGTCGGCTTGTAAGGAGTTCGTGATGAACATCTTTGACCCGTTGATAACCCATTCAGCACCGTCCTTGTAGGCCTTGGTGCGGACGCGTGATACGTCCGAGCCAGCATCGGGCTCTGTAACTGCAACTCCCGCCACCATTCGACCGTCGAGGGCTGGGAGAAGATACTGCTCCTTGAGTTCGGTTGATCCGTATTGATGAAGAGATGGTGTTGCCATGTCAACCTGCACCCCTGTTGCCATACCAATGGCACCGTGAGCTGCGCGGCCCATCTCCTCTGCGAGGATGACCGAGAAGCCGTGATCGGCCCCCTGCCCGCCGAAGGCTGGGTCATACTCGAGCCCTAGAATTCCCAGTTCGGCCATCTGGGAGAAGACTTCGTGGAGCGGGATCCACTTGTTCTCTTCCCACTCATCGACACGTGGATTAATTTCATTCTCGATGAACGATCGGACAACAGCTCGAAACTGGTGATGCTCGTCAGTGAATAGCAATGCAACTCCTAAGAAGATCTACAACCCAAAGATACCGGGCTGTGTGTTGTTCGCTTGCGATAAAGCCCAGACTTTCGGTGGGGAACCGAAGGTCAATCCGCCGCTATACGGACAGAACGTAGGTATTCGCCGAGCCCCTTCGCTTGCGGGTCGAAGCGGGTACTCGCTGCAACTCCCTCTTCGAGGATTTGTTCGATCACGAAGTTGAATGACCACAAGTTCCCAAAGCTGTGACGAGTGACTGGCAGGTGGGCGATGTCAGGAAGGAGTTCCTTGAGTCGTGAGACGGTGAGGTAGTCATCCAACCATGAGAAGGCTTCACCGGACCGAGCGAATACTCCCAAGTTGGCATTGGGACCTTTGTCCCCCGAGCGGGTGCCAAAGGTTTCGCCGAAGAAGGTGCCACTCTTTGGACCCGATGGAGGTACTCGAGGGGGCACTGGGGACCCCACTGCTGCTGGTGGTCCGGTTGGAGCTGGTGGGACAATGGTGGTCTGGCCGTTGAGTTCAACTACGTGTTCGACCTCTGTCCGGTGGATGAGGGCGGGCCAGTACACAGGGTACGGCTGAGCCGGACCGGGGGGTCCCATCGAGAAGAATCCAGGGATCGATCCTAATGCCGTCTCTATCAGGGCTGAAGAGAACGCTCGGCCTACCTTGCTGCTATCGGGATCTTTGACAGCAATTCGATAAATGGCAGTGGCTCCAGCGTTGGTTTCTGGTGAATCAACAGGGATTCCGATGAGTTCGGTGGTCACCTGGTGGAGAGACTCCTTTGAGAAGGGGTAGGCCTCCCAAAGGGTGCGGTCGATGAGCTCCAATTTCGCCTCCACGTCAAGGCCGGTGATTCCCAGACTCACGGAGTTCTTGTATCCACCCACAAAATTCATTGCGACCTTCGCCTCGTCGGGAGCTGGCTCGCCCCGAACACCGAACACTCGAATTCTGTCTGAAGCCGTCTCCTCGAGTTGAATGGTGTCAAAGCGGGTGACAACATCGGGGTTGGCGTATCGATGTCCGCCTATCTCATAGAGCAGCTGGGAGGTGATGGTGCCAACGCTTATCTGTCCGCCGGTATTGACATGCTTGCCAACGGTGAAACTTCCATCTGCTTCCATGTCTACCCACGGGAATCCTGCCCGGGTGAGGTCTGCGATCTCTGTGAAGAACGAGTAGTTGCCTCCGGTGGCCTGAGTGCCGCATTCGATGATGTGTCCAGCTGCGACAGCCCCAGCAAGGTGATCCCAGTCAGTACGCTCCCAACCGTGATGCCAGGCTGCAGGCCCAACAACCATCGCGGCGTCGGTGACTCTTCCCGTGATCACCACATCTGCACCAGCATCAAGAGCTTCTTTGATGCCCCAACCACCCAGGTAGACATTTGCGGTCAGCACGTTTGAGGCTTTGTCTCCGAGCGGCTCTCCTGTATCGAGGTGGCGCAGCGGGTTGTTCTTTAGAATTGTTGGGAGACGGTCGCGTATATTGTCTCCGCTGACGACCGCTACCTTCACTGTGAGTCCAGCTTTCTCGGCGATCTGCTCAATAGCTGTCGCACACCCGTGTGGATCAAGACCCCCAGCGTTGGAGACCACCTTGATGTTTTTGGTCAAGCAGGTCTCGAGGACTTGCTCCATCTGAGTTACGAATGTGCTGGCATATCCCCCGTTGGGCCGCCGCTCTTGTGTCTTCGCCAAAATGTACATGGTGAGTTCAGCGAGATAGTCGCCCGTGAGTACGTCAATCGGTCCACCCTCAACCATTTCTTTGGCTGCCGAAAGCCGATCACCGTAGAATCCACTGCAGTTGGCAATCCGTACAGATGTCATGGCTAAACCCTACCTTTCGCTGGCCGGAGATCACGGTTGGACGAAAACCCCTCGACACCGAAGACGAGGAGTAGAAGTGATGCTCTTTTCATAGTGTGTAGAACTCTGTTTTGCATTGGATCGTTCCCACAGGGCGGCTCCCAACTAGCCTATCGCCATGAGCCAACAGTTTATCGAGCGTCGTACCCAGTTCCTTGCCGCCCTCACCAACGCTATTGCGGTGATTCCAGCTGGTGGCGAGCTCACTCGAAACGACGATGTGCACTACGCCTTTCGTCCTCATTCCGATTTTTGGTTCTTGACTGGCTTCCACGAACCCGAAACGATTGCGGTTTTCGATCCTGCACATGACACGGAAAAGTACGTGCTATTTGTGCGTCCGCGCGACCGTGATCTGGAGATCTGGAATGGCTATCGTGAAGGTGTTTCTGGGGCAGTTTCGAATTTCGGTGCTGACGCCGCCTATCCGCTCAGTGAGTTTGGCGACGAGATGCGGAAACGGCTGGTTGGGAAGGAATCTGTGCTGATTCGCCCCGGTTCTGCTCCCGAGAAGGACGTCCGGTCGGCGGTTTCAGGACTTGGGTTCTTCAACGAACGGTTCGGTTATACAACCCCTCAGTCGTTTGCAGATCCAACCCCGGTGATCGCAGAAATGCGCTTACGGAAGTCAGATCTCGAAGCCGTCGAACTTCGTCGAGCCTGTGAATTGTCTGCCGAGGGGCACTCTGAGGCGATGCGCTTCGCCCGCCCCGGGGTGTATGAATACCAGGTGCAAGCTGCCATGGAGTACGTCTACCGAATGCGTGGATCAGTACGAGATGGGTACCCAGCAATCGTTGCCGGGGGCACGAATGCTTGCGTCCTCCACTACAACGAGAACAATCAGATCCTCAACGATGGCGACTTGCTACTCATTGATGCTGCCGCTGAAATTGGGCAGTACTCCAGTGACATCACAAGAACTTTCCCTGTCAACGGTACGTTCACCTCCCCGCAGCGGGCGATCTATGACATTGTTCTCGCCGCTCAACATGCCAGCTTCGAAGTGTCGGTGCCCGGGTCAACCTTGAAGGCAGTCCATGAAGCGTCTGCTCGTGTACTCACCGAAGGGCTTGTTGACCTCGGGTTGCTCCCACGTTCTGTCGAAGAATCCTTAGCAATGCATCACTACCGCGAGTACTTCATGCACGGCACGAGCCATTGGCTTGGCCTCGATGTGCACGATGCCGGACCACAGTGGAAGGATCGTGAACCCATGGTGCTTGAGCCCGGTATGTCGTTCACCGTCGAGCCTGGGTTATATGTGGATCCGAATCGCGATTCGGTCGAGTTTGCTTTGTACGAAAGTGATGCGGTCGAGGCGGTCGAGCGTCGCCTTGAGATGGGAGCCGCTGGAGCGGCGGCCTACGATGCTGAGCAGAAGGAAAAGGCCGAGAAGGTCTCACTGAATGTGCCCGAGGAGTTCCGAGGTATCGGCGTTCGAATTGAGGATGATCTACTGCTCATCGCCGACGGTTACGAGAATATGTCGGCAGGTGTCCCAACAGCTGTCGATGAAATCGAAGCCCTCTGCGCTGAGACCCCGAGAACCCCAACCCTTTAGACCTCGGAGTCTCGCAATAATTCCATTAATAGACCGTCGTGGAAGGTGCCGTCTGAGCCCTTCTCGTATTGCCTCATGATGCCTACTGGTTCAAAACCCGCCTTTTCGTAAGTTCTGATGGCAGCAGCGTTGTTGGCCGCTGGATCAATCGTGATTCTGTGGTGGCCTCGCTCTTCGAATAAGAACTTGACCAACAGCCCAACAGCCTCGGTGCCAATGCCCCGACCGGCAAAGGCTGGATCAACGAATATATCGATGCCTGCATGGCGATAGTCAGGATCTCCTTCTTCACTCCATTGAATGCCGCCAACCATCTGGGACCCGAGTTGGATGGCTAGGTACCTCTCACCCATGATCTCAAGTGACTCATCGACTGCGGCTTCTAGGTCGTCTTCGTACCATCGAGCAAGCACCTCAGGCGTGGATCGGATTTCGACGACCCGATCCCTATCAGCCTGTGTCATGGGACGGAGGGCAACAACCTCACCGTGGAAACTATCCACCAGTCAATGCCCGAGCGTCGAGAGGCGGGAATGGGTCGAGGGAGAACAAGGCTTCGACCGGGAGATCGAAATGCCTTGCGAGTTTGAGGGTGAGGTCGAGGCTGGGGGAGTACTCGCCGCGTTCGATGTATCCAATTGTCTGATAGTGCACCCCCATCGACTCCGCCAAGTTTTTCCGCGAGGTACCGCGCTCGGTGCGTACCAAACGTAATCGTGAGTGGAAGGTTGGTTCGTCCTTACTCATCGTCAGTTTCCATCTCTGGCAACTTCCAGGCCATGACCAGTGCAGGAAGTCCGAAGATAGCAATGATAATTGGAGACATGATCAAGTCCCGGTCGGTGTTCATCACCGAAACCATGACCATCCCACCGAGTAGACCTGCCAATGCGCCAACCATGTACGGGTCGGGGAACAGACTCAGCCGCATTGACCGTTGTTGCTCGTCGAGTCTTTTCATGGAGGCGTCGGCCATTCCGTAAGTGATTGCTCCAACTCCGATCATGAAGAAGGCAAGGACAAGGAACGCCACGACCATCAGCACTCCTTGCTTGGGATAGAACCAACTCACTCCAATGAGGGTGGAGAGGGCCAGCACCGTAGCGGCCACCCACCCGCGCCGACGGGGTTGGGAGTCAATCATCCTGTAGATCGGTGCCTTGCAGAGAATGCTTGCGGCGTTCATAAGGGATTTGTTTTGTGTGGTGGTCATTGCGGTCACCTCTCGTAGTTGTATTACGTGAACTTGTAGTAAATACACTACATCAAGTCACAAACACCTGTCAAGTCCGAATGCCAAGTCAGCGTTGTTGGATGTCAGGAGTTGTTTTCGTGGCGCCGAATCGTTGCGAAGAGGGCAAGATTGTGGAGACGAGTTGGTCGAGAGAGTGATGTCTCGTCAATGGGATGAATCGGTGTCCGTGGCCGGGACATACACCGGGTTGTGGATGTCGGGTTCCAGATAGATATATCTGGCACTTGGTACTGCCTTGCGGATTGCAGCCTCGGCCGTGTTGGTGGCCCCAACTACCTGAGCCACTGACATGGAAGCATCGAACTCAACCTTCGCAGCAACAAGTAGTTCATCGGGCCCGATGTGCTGAGTGCGCACGTTGAGAATCCTCTGAATGCCCGGAGACGTGCCCAATGCACCGCGAATCTTCTTGACTGCTGCTGGGGTAGCGCCCTCACCAATGAGCAAGCTGGCCATTTCGATTACCAGCACCACTGCAATCACCACTAATAGGGCGCCAATTGACAGAGTGCCGTACGCATCCCAAACAGGGTTGCCGGTGGCGATAGAAGTGAGGAGTCCACCCAGGGCTAGCGTCAGTCCGATGAGCGCTCCAAAGTCCTCGAGGAGTACCACGGGGAGTTCGGGTGTGCGCGCTGTCTTGATGAACTGCCACCAAGAGAGGTCCTGTTTGTACGGCCTTGCCGCGCGGACAGCAGTCCGAAACGAGTATCCCTCAGCGAAAATCGCGGAGACGAGAATGATGATTGCCACGGAAGGGCGTGAGATCTCACCGGGATGTTGAAGCTTTTCATAGCCCTCATACAGGGCGAACAACCCTCCGAGGGTGAAGAGAACCAATGCCACGATGAACGAGTAGAAGTACCTTGACCGACCAAACCCGAAAGGGTGTTCAGTGGTGGCGACTCTGCGAGCTCGTTTGCCACCGAGGAGCAGGAGGCCCTGATTGGAAGTGTCAGCCACCGAGTGGATTGCTTCGGCAAGCATCGATGATGCGCCGGTGATGAGAAACCCGATGAATTTGGCTATAGCGATCAGGAGGTTGGCGAAGAACGCAGCGACGATTGCCTTTGTTGAACCTTCAGTCATGAGCGCAATCGTACTGTGTCGGACAAGCAAGGCGCAGAGAGAGGTATTCTGAAGGCATGCTCACTCGCACCTCGTTCCTCTACTCAATTTACGAACGACGACTCCTGCGAGAGATTGCCCGCGGGTCAAACCCACAGCATATTGGAGTGATCCTCGACGGGCACCGAAGGTTCGCTCGTGCTGAAGGCCTCCCTGACTATCAGGCCTCGTATCGGGTTGGTATGGCACTCTTCGAAGAGTTTCTTGCTTGGGCCCAAGAGCCGAAAATTCCGGCCATCACCGCGTGGGTATTGTCGCCGCAGAACCTCAACCGGCCAGACGAAGAGCTTGCCCCCTACTTCGAGGTGCTCATTGAGCTCTTTGAAAGACTTCCGGTGCTTGCCGAGAAATATGACCTAAGTGTCCGTGTAATCGGTCGATTGGATGAGCTTCCCGACGCTCTGAAGAGTGCTGCCAAGAAACTCGAAGATGCCTGCCCAGCGGGATCAACCCGAGTCTCGATTGCTATGGGATACGGGGGGAGAGAAGAGATTGTGGACGCTGCCAGAGAGTTGGTGGTGGAGCTTGCTGATTCGGGTCTCTCAGGACAGGAGCTCGCCGATGCAATCTCTGCTGAAGGACTGAGCTCCCATATGTACACAGCCGATGTCCCTGATGCTGATCTCCTCATTCGAACCAGTGGCGAGTCACGCCTGTCTGGTTTTTTGATGTGGCAGTCGGCATACTCAGAGTTCGCATTCGTGGACGTCTTCTGGCCCGAGTTCAGACGGGTGGACTACCTGAGAACCCTGAGAGACTTCGGCCGAAGAGAACGAAGGTATGGCCAGTAGGAAGCCGGTTCGAGCCGACCGCCAGCGGGTTCGATTTCAGTCGCGACCGTTCCAACGGCTCGCGAGCATGTCAGCGTGTTCATTCCATTTGAAGTCGGCGTGAGCTTTGATCCATTGGATCTTGACCTCGGGGCGCGATTTGGCCAATGAATAAGCTTCCTTCACGAGGTCTAGATTCTGGACTTCACCCGTCTTGCGTTTCCAGCCGCGCTTTTCCCAACCAACGGCCCACGTGTTGACGGTCTGAACACAGAGGTTTGAGTCGGAGTAAAGCGTGGTGGGTATGCCCTCCGGAACCATCTTGATGCCTGCAATGAGGGCCCTGAACTCCATTCGGTTGTTTGTGGTTGCTGGGTCGTGACCCCACTGCTCGTCGATGATCTCACCGTCGATAACGTAGACCGCTCCCCATCCGCCGGGTCCAGGGTTTGGCTCTGAGGAGCCGTCAGTGAACACTCCCGTGTTTGGATCGGTTGGTTGGCTTTTGGGCTTGCTGGAGGACTTCGAGGAACTGTTAGTCGGCTTGCGACAGCTCGAGCAAGTCTTGGGTGCCCACCCTGGGTAGCGGTTCAGAACCGTGTCGCTGAGGTGGAACTCGCTGTTGCAGGTTTCGCATGTGAAAGCTGGCACTAGAGGGTATCCGTCGAAGTGCCTGGGGTCTCTTCGGGATGAGGTGCCGGAAGTTCTTCAAATTGTTCGGCCCCTTCTATCACATCAGCAGCACCAGCGGTAGGAGGGGGTGGTGGGAGAGTGACGCTTGGGGGTTCGATCTGCTCCGGCGGAGCTTCAGTTACAGGATCGGTCACGGTTGCAGGCTCGTCTCGTTCTACAGGTTTAGGTTCCTCTACTGGGAGTGGAGCAGGTGGCGGAGCAACGAGTTCGCCGGACCATTGGTCAAGGTTTCGCAAGGTGTCTTCTTCGATAGCCTGTTCGCGAACCGCTGTGGGTAAGCCGAGATCGGCTATTTGATTTATGAACTTTTCGGGCACTCTCTCCCACATTGAGGCACGGATCTCGAGAGTTGAGGCGTCTACCCATCGTGCACCCCACGGGTCGTCGGGAAGTTCTCCTCGGTGGTGCAATTGCACGATCATTGAGTCGTCTCCGACGATGAGATCCTTGATCTGGAGCCAACTCGCCTCAGAAGGCTTCTTCAATGGACCGCTCAGGGCAAATCTCATGCCAGCTTCATTGGCGACAACCATCTTACGGGGCGCCAGTAGTTCCTTCACTGAAATGATTACGAACAAGGCCCCAACAAGTGCCAATGCCCCAATGAGGACGTCATCTCGAATCTCGAATGCTTCCACGTCGCCACCTCGATATGCCCACTCCCCGAGCTTGTCGGCAAAACCGAAGGGCCGCCAGATGTACTCGACGGCAATGATGAGCATGGGTATTCCAGCTAGGCCGAGGAGCCACATCTTGGCAGCAGAGCGCCGCATAATTACCTGGCTCTTCTTCACAGGTCGAGGTCCTCGGGAGTGAGGGCTGCCACATAGGGAATGCCCCGCTCTTGCATCCCGTCGGAGACGACAGACCCGGATCGATCGAACAACACGATGGACTGGATCACTTCGAGTCCCTCTTCAAGGACTGATTCGAGGGCTTCAAACATGGCTCCACCGGTTGTGGAGGTGTCATCGATGAGACAGATCTTCGCTCCACTCGTGACTGCTCCAACAAGGCGCCCGCCAAGGCCGTGATCCTTGGCAACTTTACGAACTGAGAAGGCGTCGAGCGGTCGGCCGTGCTGGCTGGCATAGGCAGCTGCCGCAAAGGCGATTGGGTCGGCACCCATGGTCAAGCCGCCAATCGCCTCCACTTGAGGGTCCAACAAAGCTGTCACAGCTTCTCCAACTGCCCAGATCCCGTCGCCCGAGAATGTGGTCTGGCGAGCGTCCATATACCAATCTGAAACCGCCCCGGATCGCAACGTGAACGGCCCGTCCGTGCGAAGGGAGTGATCGCGAAGGTGGGCAACGAGTGCAGAACGTGAATGAGTGGCAGCCATATGACCGAAAGGTTAGCGGTTGACCGGCATGTTTCAGGGAGCCGATTCGCCAGCTGATCGTGCCATCCGATTGCTGGCGACGATAGCCTCTCGTTAGCCACCGTTTAGGCCACGAGGTGGTCGTTCCTTCAGATGAAGGGAGGGGTATGGTTTGGTGGATGTCTGATGTTCGAGAAGTTCTTACTTGGGAAGTCTACGGACCAGCCATGCGTGAACTTGCTCAGCAAGTGGCCGATGATGGGTATCGGCCGGAGATTATTCTCGCCATCGCCAGGGGAGGACTCTTGGTGGCTGGGTCATTGGGCTACGCCCTCTCGGTGAAGAATATTTACGTGATGAATGTGGAGTACTACACGGGTGTCGACAGTCGACTCGATGTTCCTGTAATGCTTCCGCCATACCTCGAACTTGTTGACATGGAAGATGCCAAGGTGCTCATCGCTGACGATGTGGCCGATACGGGGCACACCCTGAAGCTTGTGCATGACTTCTGTTCAGAGCGCGTTGCCGAAGTGCGGTCTGCGGTGCTCTACGAGAAGTCCCACTCCCTAGTGAAGTGTGAGTACCTGTGGAAGCGCACCGACGAATGGATCAACTTCCCCTGGAGCACCGAAGCTCCGGTAGTAAGCCCGGAAGACGCTCGTCACAAGGTCGTCGACGCGTAGCTCGAATTTCAAGGTTGCCGTGGTGTGGTTGAATTCGTAGTTATTCGCTCAAACCTCGACGACACCTACACTTGAAGGATGTTGTTAGGTGCGCATGTTCCAGCTGGGAAACCGTTGAAGGAAGCTGATCTCAGGTCGGCTGAAGTGATTCAAATGTTCGTCTCGAGCCCGCGTTCTTGGAAGGCTCCGATAGAGCGCGACGATGCTGCTGCGTTGCAGGATTCGCCCATTCCAATCTACGTCCATTCTCCGTTCATTCTGAACATGGTCTCGCCAAATAACCGCGTCCGCATCCCTTCGCGCAAGAGCCTGCAGGTCACTTGCGACGCAGCGGCCGCTATCGGTGCCAAAGGTGTGATTGTTCACGGGGGGCATCTCACCGACGAGTCAGAAGATATGAAGGTGGGGTTTGAACGTTGGAAGAAGGCGCTCAATGCCCTCGACTCAGAAGTTCCGATCCTCATTGAAAATACCGCAGGTGGTGACAGAGCGGTTGCTCGTCGGGTGGAAGCCATAGAAAAGCTATGGGACGAAATTGGTGGCTTGGGCGCAGGGTTCTGCCTAGATACATGTCATGCTTGGGCAGGCGGCGAACCACTCAATGAAGTAGTAGAACGAATTATGGCCATCACCGGCAAGATTGACCTCGTGCACTGCAACGATTCGAAGGACGAGTTTGATTCACGTCGCGATCGCCATGAAAACTTGGGCGACGGCAACATCCCTCATGATGACCTTGTTGCTGTGCTCAAGAAGGCCAATGCCCCAATCATCCTCGAAACACCAGGAGGCCTCGACGGGCATCTTGCTGATATGCAGTGGCTGCTCGACGAACTGAAATGAGGCTCGGTGTCGTTCTTTGTTTGGCGGCTGTGTTGGGCAGTGCCTGTGCGACAGCTTCAGCTGACGGGGATGCGAGTGTGGCTACGGGGGTTCTATCCGATGTGGCCTCGACAGCGACGACAGGTATTGCGATCCCAGTTCCTACCGATGACGAACCTGTCGAGCCAACTGGCTTCCCGGTGGTGCAGTTGGATTGGTATGACGACGGCGAGGTTCAGACGCTCGAGGTGTACCTCGCTGATGACAGAGGCCGAAGGCTTCGAGGCTTAATGGGAGTTACGTCGCTCAGTGAGTTTGATGGCATGGTATTTGTCTGGGACTCGCCTCACGAGGGTGGGTTTTGGATGAAAGACACGATTATCCCGCTGGACATAGCGTTTGTCGGTGCCGATGGGTTGGTGACTGCGGTTATGACCATGCAACCTTGCTTCGAAGAATCTTGCCCTTCCGTGGGTCCTGACGAGGCCTATATGTTCGCGTTTGAGTCTCCGGCTGGTGTGCTGGATATAGAAGTAGGTGACGCCATGAGCGTTGAAAGCTCCTCGCGATAACCAGATTCGGTGAATTGGACTTAGGCTGTCGCGCGCTTGCTATCCTTTTGGTTGCACACAGCAGCTGTCTGTGTGCAACGTACCCCTGCTCCCACCGCGGGAGCCGTCCCTAGAGGATGTCCGAAGGAGGTTTTATGCGTACGTATGAACTGATGACTATTCATCGCCCGGAAATGGCTGAGGTCGATTTCCGCGCCAGGGTTGAAGAGATTGGCGCGCTGCTCACAGCTCGTGAAGCTGCCCCCTCTGATACCGAACTCTGGGGCAAGCGTCGCTTCGCCTACGAGATCGATCATGGTAATGAGGGCTACTACTCCGTGATTTCGTTCGGGACTGAAAGCGCTGACGTGCTTTCTGACCTAGATCGTGCACTGAGTCTCTCAGACTCTGTTATCCGACACAAGGTTGTGCGGACAGACGCGTAACCCCGTTTCTGTCACACCCATCTGAAATGATGGTGTGAGAGGACGCTTCAGAAGGGACCAACTCATGGACAACACAGTCACACTCATCGGCAATCTCGTCGAAGCCCCAGAACTCCGGTACACCGGTAGCAACATTGCAATGGTCAACATTCGTATTGCTGTCAATCGTCGGTACCGCGACCGCTCTGATCAGTGGCAAGAACAAACCAGTTTCTTTGGTGGCACGCTCTGGCGTGACCAGGCCGAAAACGCAGCTCAGTCGCTCAGCAAAGGCGACCGTGTGTTGCTTTCAGGAACGCTCGAGCAGCGCAACTGGGAGAACAACGAGGGAGAGAAGCGCAGCGTGGTCGAGATTCGTATCGACGACATCGCTCCAAGTCTCCGTTGGGCCACAGCCCAGGTCACCCGCCGTGCTTCGGCAAGTGGCGGTAGTGGCAGCTGGGGTGGCGGTAACGCTGGTGGCGACACTGGCGGTAACGCCGCTGGCAACACTGGCGGTAACGCTGGTGGAAACATTCCCGCAGCACCTGTTGCCCGTGACAATTTCGGCCCCGACGAAGCACCGTTTTAGGAAGGAAGCCTCATGGCTCAAACAAAACCAAAGCGCCGTAGTAAAGATTCGCGCAACGTACGCAAGCGTCCATGCCAGTTCTGCCTCGACAAAGTTCAGGTCATTGACTGGAAGGACACTGGCGTGCTCCGCAAATACATGTCCGATCGCGGCAAGATCAAAGCTCGCCGTGTCAACGGAAACTGTGAACAGCATCAGAAGTTGCTTTCGCGTGCCATCAAGAACGCACGCGAGATGGCCATTCTCCCGTACATCAACCGATGAGACTGATTCTTACCGAAGCCGTTCCCGGATTGGGCAAACAAGGTGACATTGTCAACGTTGCCCCAGGATACGGCCGGAACTACTTGCTCCCAAAGAAGAAGGCCCTTCCAGCAACTGATGGAACCATCCAACACGCTGAAAAGGTTGTTGAGGCGCGTATTGCTGCTGAGAAGAAGGCAAAGACTGCTGCTGAGGGCATTGCCAAGAGCTTGGTGGGTACTCGAGTAGTGATTGCTGCTCAGACTGGTGATGATGGCCGTCTCTTCGGCTCTGTCGGTGTATCCGATGTGGTTGAAGGGGTTCAGAAGTTCACTGGTGTTCAGCTTGATCGCAACGCAGTACAGATGGACAACCCAATCAAGAGCATTGGTCTCCACGAGGTCAAGGTCAAGGTCCACTCCGCAGTGGAGTTTGCTTTGACTATCGACGTAATCCCAGCCTAAGACTGTGACGTTCTCGTCCGACGCGCCGCCACCCATGGATGAGTGGAGCGCGCCGGACGGGGGGTCAGGTCTACGGGTTCCACCACACAGTCGAGAAGCAGAACGCAGTGTTCTGGGTGCCATCATGCTGTCTTCGGAGGCAGTCAACGAGGTCCTCGACCGGTTGCACCCTTCTGACTTCTATGTACCAGCTCACCAGAGCGTCTTCGAGGCGGTGGTCACTCTTTCGTCTCAAGGTCAGCCAGTCGACGCCATCACTGTGTCGGAGATCCTCCGCAAGAACGGCGACCTTGATCGAGTTGGTGGACTCAAGTTTCTCACCGACCTTTCGCAGAGTGTTGCTACTGCAGCGAACATTGTTTTTTACTCTGAAATTGTTGAAGATCAAGCGTTGCGTCGTCGCCTTCTCGCAGCGGGTGGCGAGATTGGCGAGTTGGCAACGCACGACGCAGATGACATTTCGCTGATTCTCGATCAAGCTGAACAGGCAGTCTTCCAAGTCTCGGATCGTCGCGTGGGCGAAGGGCTCCGGGTTATTGGTGACTTCATCCACGCCGAAATTGCTCGTATTGAAGAATTGGAGGCCAATGATTCAGTCATCACTGGACTATCCACGGGGTTCATCGATCTCGACGCCAACCTGGCTGGACTCCATCCAGGAAACTTGGTCGTTATCGCCGCTCGCCCAGGTATGGGTAAGTCGTCACTGGCACTCAACATTTGTCGGAACGTGGCCGTGCACGGCGATGGTACCGTTGCTATTTTCTCGCTCGAGATGATGCAGGAAGAGATCATTCAACGGCTCATTTGTTCCACCGGGCGAATCGACTCCAGCAAGCTTCGCACCGGCCAACTTGGAGTGAGCCTTTGGCCGCAGGTCATGAAGGCCGCCGGCCAAATCTATGACGCTCAAATTTACGTTGATGAAAGCTCACAGCTCACCGTCACTGATATTCGCGCCAAGTGCCGCAGGCTGGCTGCCAAGGGGCCCCTAGACCTGGTGATGGTTGATTACCTCCAGCTCATGCAAGGACGCACCAATGAGAACCGTCAACAGGAAATTTCAGAGATATCGCGTGGCCTCAAAAACCTCGCCAACGAACTTAAGGTGCCCATCATTGCGGTGAGTCAGCTCAACCGTGCGCTCGAACAGCGGCAGGACAAACGCCCGCAGCTGGGCGACCTTCGTGAATCAGGGGCCATTGAGCAGGACGCTGATGTGGTGATGTTCGTTTACCGCGATGACTACTACAACCCTGAGAGCGAAGCCCGAGGGCTTGCAGAGATCAACATTGCCAAGCACCGTGCTGGAGCCACTGGCCGGGTCATGATGAGCTTCGCTGACTCCTACACAGAGTTCATGGACTTCGCCCGCGAGCCGGGTATGTAGTCCAGTTCGATTCTACAAAAGAAGCCCCCGCCTAAGGCGAGGGCTTCCCTTTTGTAAGAATCGAACTCCGATGCAAGGGCAATGCGGAGGAAGGGATGAGATGGAATCCGATTCTGTTGTACCTATGTATCGACCGAAGGGGTCACGTCTTTAGGAGTTTCTCAGAAATTCTTTCTGGCTATTCCATCGATGCGGTGAAGTCTCGATGGACCTTGGAGGGTGTTGGCCCTCGTTGGCCTTGATAGCGGGAACCAGCTTCGCTAGACCCGTAGGGGTTTTCGGCTTCTGTGGTCATTAGATAGTAAGAGATCTGGCCGATTTTCATCCCCGGATAGATGGCAATTGGAAGACTGGCAACGTTGGACAGTTCCAGAGTGAGATGTCCATCGAACCCAGGGTCGACAAACCCAGCTGTCGAGTGAATCAACAGCCCGATTCGTCCCAAGCTCGACTTGCCTTCGAGTCGAGCAACCACATCGTTGCCTAGGGTGACGCGTTCGAGGGTGGCACCCAGAACGAACTCTCCTGGGTGCAGGACAAATGGCTCACCAGGCGGGACTTCGACGATCTTGGTTAGATCTTCTTGCCGCTTGCGTGGATCGATCATTGAGTACTTATGGTTCTCGAACACGCGGAAGTAGCGGTCGACTCGAAGGTCGATTGACGATGGCTGGACAAACTCTTCGGTGTACGGGGTCACGGCGATGCGGCCGCTAGCAATAGCTTCTTTGATGGAACGATCTGAGAAGATCACGCTGGTCCTTTTTGTTGGCTTCGGGGCGCATCCTAGACCAAGTGTCCACGAGAGAAACGCATGAAACCTTCCGAATTATCTGCCACGCAGTTATCGTTCAGAGGTGCAACCACCCATCCTCGAGTTCGATCCCGATCCAAACGCAGTTCTGAACCCATCAGCGCTGGGGATCCCTGAACGCCCGCCGGTTCGGCATGCTGTTATGACATGGTTTCAGGAGGTCATTGACGAGGTCGCCAAGGAAGGCGAACTTGTGTTCACAGCTGGCTGGGAGAACAACAAATACGACATCTTTGAGATTGATTACGATGACCAACCGCTGTTAGTGATGCAAGCAGGCGTTGGAGCTCCCATTGCTGCGGGAAACATGGAAGCACTCATCGAATTGGGGGCCAGGAAGATTGTCGCAGTCGGCTCGTGCGGTGGATTGCACGGGTCCGTTGGGCCAGGAACGGTCGTGGTTCCTACTGAAGCCATTCGTGATGAAGGTACGTCTTACCATTACCTCCGACCCGAGATGCCGGCCAAGCCGGGCTCGGCGGCCCTTGAGGGGTTGGTGAATACGCTGCGCAAGCGAGGCGTGATCCATACCAAGGCAACCACGTGGACGACCGACGCGATTTTCCGGGAAACTCGAGCCCAGATCACCCGCCGGGTTGGTCAGGGATGTCTTACCGTAGAGATGGAGGCTGCGGCCTTGATGGCCGTGGCAGATCTGAGAGAGGTGGAGTTCGCCCAGATGCTCTACGTTGCGGACACTCTGCACGACGGAGAGTGGGACAACCAATCGTTCACCATTCAACCGCTACACAACCTAAGAAAGCGCCTCTTCGGTCTGGCTGCCGAAGCAGTGCTCTCCATCAAGTAGCCCCAAAAGTGCACGCATATGTGTCTGCAAGCAAGGGCTTCTAGACACATATAGGTGTTCCTCTTCAGAGGGAGGCGGCTTCTCTGGTGAGGATTGCGGACTTCCTCGGCTCACCCCAGCGATAGCCGCCCAGAGCACCGTCAGCTCGCAACACGCGGTGACAGGGGATGAGATATCCAATCGGATTCTTCCCTACGGCCGACCCGATGGCCCGCACAGCTGTGGGTTGCCCAATGGCGTTGGCGACGGTTCCGTAGGTAGTCGCCTCCCCATCTGGGATGCGGAGCAAGGCCTCCCAAACCTTCACTTGAAAGTTGGTTCCCTTGACCAACACTGACAATGATCCTTCGGGCTGAAGTCCGCCAAAGACCTGACGAGCAATCGGACCGGTGGCGCTTTGATCTTCGGTGCGGACGGCATGTGGGAAGTCTGCTTCTAGCCGAGAAAGGCCTTCCTCCGGGTTGAAGTTGATAGAGCAGATGCCACGTTCGGTGTTGGCAATAAACACTGGCCCGAATGGAGAGTCATGCACGCCGTAGTGGATAGACAGGCCCGCTCCTCCGGCTTTGATTTCGCCAGGGGTCATGGCATCGACCGTGACCATTAGGTCGTGCAGGCGGCCGGGGCCAGAGAGGCCAACCTCGTAGGCGGTATCGAGAACTGTGGCATTTGTTCTCAACATATCGCGAGCAGCATTTGCAGTGAGGTATTGCAACAGCCGCTTTGGTGAGACTCCAGACCACCTCTGGAACACGCGTTGCAGATGAGATTCAGACAGACCAGCGATAGATGCAAGTTCGGACAGGGTCGGTTGGTCGAGTCGGTTCTTGTTGATATGCCAGATGAGTCTCTTGACAATTTCGTAATCAGGTTCCATTAAGCCAAATGTAGGCGAGTCACCGGCCAGAGTCGACCCGAATCTTGTTCACGGCGTTTACCGCTTCTCGATGGGAGCTGGCCTGCAGCGCAAATGAAGGTTGCCGGTCGGAAATTGTTACTTCGTCATCCCCTATGCCGGGCCGGCAGGCTAGTACAGGACTCGTCGGCACTCCCAGTGTGCCCAGATACCGTTGCGATGCCCGTTCTTAACTGTGTACTGAAATAGCCAAGCGGCCGATGCGGTATTGGCGACAGGGTCGAAGCGGCTTGCACCTCGGTACCCAGCAAGAGGGCTAGCCCAAAGCCAAGTTGATTCGAGAAACTGAAATAGCCCACTAGCGCCAGATGTCGGATTTACGGCGTTGGGGTTTCCGCCACTTTCACATTGCATGATCGCTAGTGCCTCCTCAACGTGCGCCGCTGGGAAGAACTCAGCCACGAGAGGGCGCCACGAACCCGAGCCCACGAGCGAAGCAAGACGGTTTTCTTCCTCTTGGACCCGTGTGAGTGAGGCTCGGTAAGCGGCGTCGGCCCGATCGGCTTCGGCTTTCGCCGCAGTGACATCAGTAGCCGCCTGCCCAAACAAGCTTCGCATCTCTTCTTCTTTCACGGCGAGATCCTCGGTGAGGTTCGATAGATCAGTTTGGACGACCTCTAGTTCGTTCTTTTGTCGATCGAGTTGAGACCGGATG
>CAXMSI010000004.1:20551-26237 GCA_964196085.1 uncultured Acidimicrobiia bacterium
AATCTCCTGAGTTCCTTTGTCAGCGACCGAGGCTGCCAACTCCACGTGAATGAGCGAGCTCATGGCGTCGCTGCTACCAAAGAAGGGTTGTAGCTGGGTGCCCTGTGCAACTGCCATGTAACCGTCTACCGCGGAATTGACGACCGAAGATCTGAGCAACCCCAACTGTCGTTCAGTGTCACTGATGTTGCCCTGGAGGGTGACTACTAGCTCGTTCACCCGCTGGAAGCGTTGTTGGGTCTCGGCAAACTCCGCTACAGCCAGCCCGAGAGCGATCTCGGCTGAGTTGTACTCGGCTTGGGCGGCGATGCGAACTGCTTCGGCACGCGAAAGGGCAGCGCTTGACTGAGCTGCGTCTTGTTCAGCATCCTCTAATTCGGACTGGGCGGCATGCGCGGGGCTGAAGACAAGGAGCGCGAGTGCAGAAAGGAGCAAGATCGCACGGTTTCTCAGACTCTGGTCCACCACAATATTTTAGGGTCATACTTGGTGTGGCCGCCAGCCCCAGAACGACAAGGCCAGAAATTAGGGGAGTGCTACTATCGCATTCGTGGACACGCCCCCCTTGTGTCCACAGCCGCGATCGGTGGCTGGTTCGTCCCCCCTCCCTTCACCGACGCCGAGATACCCCGGACACCCCTCCGGGGTATCTCCTTGTTTGGTACGCATCTCATCTTTGTACGATCACTCAAAAAGTGCGACAATGGTTCGACCTAATAGGAGCTCTCGTGGATTTTGACTACCCGCCCTCAGCAGAAGAAACCCGAACAAGAATCAGAGCATTCCTCGCCGCGAATCTCCCAGCTGACTGGACGGGCATCGGAGCGCTCGAAGGGGAGGATTACGATGCTTTTGTCGCCGACTGGCGCCAGAAACTGTACGAGAACGGATGGCTCGGAATATCTTGGCCAGCTGAGTACGGAGGGGCGGGACTCTCGGCGCTCGACGAGGTCGTGGTTGCAGAAGAGTTTGCAAAAGTCGGCGTTCCAATGGGGTCTGGTAACGACACGTTCTCGATCTCCATGTTGGGCAACACGATTCTTACCTGGGGGACTGAGGAGCAAAAACAGTATTTCCTACCACGGGCACTTTCCGGAGAGCATGTGTGGTGTCAGGGTTACTCAGAGCCAGATGCGGGCTCTGACCTTGCTGGCGTTGGCACACGGGCCATATTGGACGGTGATGAGTGGATTATCAATGGGCAAAAGATCTGGACTTCGGCAGGTATGCAAGCCAACTGGATTTTCGCCCTATGTCGGACCGACACCGACGCCCCCAAGCACAGAGGAATCTCGTTCATCTTGGTGCCCATGGACCAAGACGGTGTCGAAGTGCGCCCTATCAGGATGATGTCGGGTGATAGTGAGTTCAACGAGACTTTCTTCACCGATGCACGAGCAAAGAAGGATCACATTGTTGGTCGAGAGAACGACGGGTGGCGGGTTGCTATGACCCTGTTGGGCTTTGAACGAGGGAAAGATGCGGCTGTCGGCCCAATGGGGTTTCGCAGTGAACTCGATCGGTTGATTGCAATGGCCAAGGAAAACGGAAGAATCAAGGATCCCCTCATTCGCGATCGTATTGTTCGGGCTCATGAAACCGTCGAAGTGATGCGATTCATGGGCTACGGAGCGCTTACCAAGTTCATGAGCGGTGACGCTCCGGGCGCGGAGTCTGCGGTCAATAAGCTCACCTGGTCTGAGTACCACCTTGCACTGACTGAGCTGGCGATGGACATTCTGGGCCCCGATGCATTGGTAGCCGCTGGAAAGGGTCCGTCCAGCGCTTTTCGTCATGACGACAAGGGTGCGCCGAACTCCACGAAGTCGTGGCAAACGGTGTTCCTCAACGCACGTGCGGGAACCATCTACGCCGGAACCTCAGAGATTCAGCGCAATATTGTTGGCGAGATGATCCTCGGCCTCCCCAAGGAACCGTCAATCCGCTAGCGCGCCCCGAACTCAGGTATACAGAGCGTGTGTCCCCGGCCCTAGGTTGGTGGAAAGTTCTTGCGGCGGGCTTGCTCTTCGGCGAGGGCCGCGTCTGAGTAGCGCATCAGGTCAGGGCTCCAGTGAAGTTTTTGGGCAACGAACTCTTCAACCAATAGTTCGGCTGTCTTGTCACGGAGCGTCCGGGCCCAGGCTTTGCCCGATGCGTCACCTTCGTTACTCAACGTGGAATCGTTGTTGACCCGAAACACTCCCACGACTGGATGTGGGTTTGTACGGGAGCCCTTTTCTCCATAGACCATGAGGACACTTCCAACTTCTAGGTCTTGGATTCCGCCTACGGCAACGAACTCACCGTCGTAAGCCCACCCGGTGGCGAGGCTTTCATCGACGTTGGTGATGATCTTTGCCCAACTCTTCAGCCGGTGGTCGCCCATTTCGGGTACGTCGACGGGAACGATGAGGATGTCTTCCATGGGCAAACGCTACTGCAGTTCGTAGATGGAAGCTAGCCCTTGGAGGGCCCTGCCAGGAGAATTTCAGCGATCTGAACAGTGTTCAGAGCGGCACCCTTTCGAACGTTGTCACCAACAGTCCAAATGTTGAGGCCGCCTTTGCCATCGAGGGTCGGACGAATACGACTGACCAGGACGTCGTCTATGCCTGCTGAGTCCAAGGGGGTTGCAACCTTGTCGGTCCACACTTCGACCCCTGGGGCTGCCTCCATGAGCTCAACTGCCTCTTGTGGTTCCATTGATCGGGCGAAGTAGAGAGTTGCAGAGGTACCGTGACCCGTGATCACTGGCACTCTGACGCATGTTGGTTCAACAAGGATCTCGGAGTCACCAAGGATCTTGCGGCTCTCATTCACGAGCTTGAGTTCTTCGTCGGTGTAACCGTGGGGCTCTGCATCACCAATCAGTGGGAGCACGTTGAAACCTATGGGCCTTGGCCATAGCTCGCTGTCGGGATCCTCCCATGAGCCGTCGTGGAGTGCTGCCTCGTCTTGTTGGAACCATTTGATTTGTCGAAAGAGTTCGTCGCTTCCGCTTTTGCCTGCTCCTGAAACCGCCTGATATGACGACGCCACCATGTTGGTGAGCCGGGCAGACCGATGGAGCGGTGCAACTGCCATGAGTAGCGTCATGGTGGTGCAGTTGGGGTTTGCGATGATTCCTTGGTGTTGATGGGCTGCTTCGTCGTTGATCCCAGCCACCACGAGAGGTACGTTGTCGTACATTCGAAACGCCGAAGAGTTATCAATAACCACGGCTCCCGCCTTGGTGAACGCTGGCGCATACTCCTGAGACCGATTCCCGCCTGCTGAAAAGATGGCGATGTCAATCCCTGAAGGATCGGCGGTGGCGAGGTCCTCCACGGTGACAGACCCCCATTTGGTTTCGATAGATTGCCCCGCCGAACGAGTCGAAGCCATGAGGCGAAGGCTGCTGACAGGGAAATTTCGTTCTTCGAGAATAGAGATCACCGTGCGGCCAACCGCTCCGGTCGCTCCAACTACTGCAACGGCCGTCATGCTGGTGCCTCGGTGAGGTTGAACTCGGTAGCCAGCGTACGAACTGCGTCGACGACCTGTGCTTCTGAGACAATGACGGAGACTCGAATGGTTGAAGTTGAGATCATGTGAATGTTGATTTTTGCGTCGGCTAGTGCCCGGAACAGACGCGCAGCAATACCCGGCTCTGACTTCATGCCAGCACCAACAAGCGATACCTTCGCAATTCTGCGATCGATGTCGGCGCCGCCAGCACCGAGTTGGCGTGCCACTCCACCAGCAATCGAAAGTGCTTCGTCGGCCCATGAGTCAGGAACGGTGAAGGAAATGTCGGTGATTCCTGCTGACGAGACGTTCTGAACGATCATGTCCACGTTGACGCCCTTTGCTGCAAGTTGCTCAAACAGATCAGCTGCAACACCCGGATGATCGGGCACATCTGAGACAGTCACCTTGGCCTCTGAGGCGTCGTGGGCGATCCCTGAAATGATGGCTTGTTCCATTGGTGTCTCCTTAACCATGGTTCCTGGAACGTCGTTGAATGACGAACGAACGTGAATTGGGATGCCGTAGCGTCGCCCGGTTTCCACCGACCTTGCCATGAGGACTCCGGACCCTTGAGCGGCAAGCTCGAGCATTTCCTCAGAGCTGATTTCGGGGAGCTTCCGGGCATTCGGGACGATTCTCGGATCAGCGGTATAGACCCCATCAACATCGGTGTAGATCTCGCAGACATCAGCGCCGAAAGCTGCTGCGAGCGCTACCGCAGATGCGTCGGATCCGCCCCGGCCAAGAGTCGTAACTTCCTTGGTTGTTGGAGACACGCCTTGAAAACCGGCGATGATTACCACTTTGCCTGCGTCGATGGCGTCGGTAACCCTGCCGCCAGTAATTTCGAGGATCTTTGCGTCACCGTGTGAATCGTCGGTGAGGATGCCCGCTTGGGAGCCGGTGAAGCTAACCGCTGGGACACCCATGTCTTCAAGAGCCATAGCGAGGAGAGACATGGAGATGCGTTCGCCTGCAGTGAGCAGCATGTCCATCTCTCTGCCAGACGGATTATTGGAGACCTGATCGGCGAGCTCGATGAGGTCGTCGGTGGTCTTGCCCATGGCCGACACAACGACGATGACGTCGTTGCCGGCCCGACGAGTGGATGCCACGGTGTTGGCAACGGCACGCAGTCGCTTTGCGTCAGCGACAGACGTCCCGCCAAATTTCTGGCACACCAAGGCCATGAGTTGTTTTCTCCTTCTTTACCAAAGGGCAGTGTACCGATGGTGGAGCCAGACCGAGAGTCGATGATTCCGGAACGTATTGTCTGTATTGGCTCCCGACAACGGTATCGTCATGGGCACTATGGCTTCAGAAAAACGACTCAGACAAAAAGCGAACAAGGCGGCTGCAGCAGCTCAGGAAGTGAAATCGGCTTCGAACAAGAAGCAGCGCCGCAACATCACCCGAGTGGTACTGGTGGTGATCCTCGTCGTGTCCCTTTTGTACTTCAACCAACCCGAACCCGGTGCGGTAGACACCGGCGCAGACCTTCCAATCACCACCGAGGCACCAACTCCGTGACAGCTCGGACAAGGTCAGTGCAACGTCCCAAGAGCCGGTTGGCAGTGTTTGTTGTACTTGTCGGTGTTGTTTTCGGTGCCTGCACAGCCACCGAAGAGAGCTCTGAAGCAGACGTGTTGGCTCCCACCACTCAGTCGACTGTGGCTCTGTCGGCGCCGGAACTCGAAGCCCTTGAGAATGTGCCCGACGCGGTCCGCACGGCGCTCCTTGCCCCAACCGCTTGTGGGGGAACCGCTCCTGCCTTTTTCCCGCAGATGCAGTTTGATGCACCGGTCGATCAAGAAATCTCAGGGTCGCTCACGGCGGTTATTCACACGTCTTGTGGGGACATCACGATCGATCTTGACCCGTCAGTTTCGCCCCAGTCAGTGAACTCGTTTGTGTTCCTTGCCAATGAAGGCTACTTCGACGGTCAGGTCATCCACCGCGTGGTTACCGACTTCGTGTTCCAGGGGGGAGACCCAACCGCCACCGGGATTGGGGGTCCCGGCTACACAATCGTGGACGAGTTCCCGCCGGTGGGTACCGAGTACCCGGTTGGCACGGTCGCCATGGCCAAGTCAGGTGCTCCAAACTCGACCGGAAGCCAGTTCTTCGTGGTGTTGGCTGATTCGCCACACTTAGGGTCCCAAGATGGACTCATGTT
>CAXMSI010000004.1:26247-26574 GCA_964196085.1 uncultured Acidimicrobiia bacterium
GCCAAGTTACTGATGGGCTGGCCGTCCTCGAAGCGATCAACGACCTTGAGGTTGGAGGGGCGGGCTCGGTTCTCTCCCTATATCTCGAGGGCGTCGAGATCACGCCCTAGAGCAGCCTAGAAACCCTAAGCGGGAAAAGTCGCTGCTCGCAGTTACGATTGGTAGATAATGTCAGTTGACTTGCATGCTCACAGTCGGGTTTCCGACGGCTCGTATCCACCAGAAGACCTAGTTACTGAAGCGTTCCGAGTTGGCTTGAGCGCAATGGCCCTCACCGACCATGACACCACGGAGGGTCTCGATCGTGCCGTTGCAAAGGGTGTCGAA
>CAXMSI010000005.1:0-11982 GCA_964196085.1 uncultured Acidimicrobiia bacterium
AACTCGTTCGTAGAGAGGTCTCCCTGAAGGCATTGGATGGTGGAGAACCACAGCCAATCGGTGGCTCAAGATTCAAGTCAATCTGGACGCTCGCCAACGGACTCCCGCAAGAAGCCGCGAAGGAACTCTCGAAAGAGATTCGGGATTCCGGGCTCAAAGCCAAAGCTCAGGTGCAGGGTGAACAACTGCGAGTCCAGGGGAAAAAACGAGACGACCTTCAGGCAGTCATCACAATGCTCCGAGAGCTCGACTTTCGGCTCCCCCTGCAGTTCAACAACTTTCGCGAGTAATGCAGCGCCCAAAAGCGGGTGGCCTCAGTGCAATCGCCATTGCCGTAGTGGTTGGCGCACTCCTCATAGCCAGGCTTGGGACGGAGCCTGTCTCACCCGTCACGCTATCTGAAGATCGAACCGGGGCGCTTGCCGAAGACTTCACTGTCCGATTATTCGACGGCGGTACCTTCACCCTCTCCAACCACCTGGCTACAGACGGCAGGCCGGTGTTGATCAACTTCTGGGCGAGTTGGTGTATCCCCTGTAAGGCTGAGATGCCTGCACTGCAACAATACGCTGAGACCCATCCCGAGATTCTGCTTCTAGGTATTTCAACCGATTCAGACGAAGAGTCGGCAAGGGAGTTCGCAGACAGCGTCGGGGTCACCTACCCGCTCTCGAGGGACCACGACGGCCTCATCGCAGAACGGTTCGAGGTGCACGCACTACCTACCACGCTTCTGCTGAACAACGACGGCCAGATCGTAGGAACAGTCTTTGGCGAGCTCGACGAAGCCGATCTTGACCAACTTCTCGAACGGCTCGATTAGCCGAGCGTTCCACCCTGGTCGAAGTATCGGCCAGCGTATTCAAAGAGTACCAACATAAGCGCAAGCGCAACCACGATGATGGCTGCGCCAAGCACGACTCTCACCGGGGCTGGCCCAGGCAACATTGCGAACATCTTCTTCACGATCTAATCCTCCTCAGGCGCAGCGTCATAAGGAGTCGACGCAACCAGTTCTGCGAACACAATAAGGCGCTGACGAGCGCTTCTTTTGGGATGACATGTGGTGAGCGTAAGCCACGCTCCGTCACGATTACTCACTACCCACGTGTCAGAAGGGGAGACAATACCCCATCCGTCGCCTTCGTGCACCGATATGAAGTTGCCACTTGGCTGAGCAACTTCGGGATCCCGCACAACGTAGGTGTGGATTCCAGTCGAGGTCTCGACGATGATCGGATCACCGGCCCTGAGTTCATTTAGTCGACCGAACGGCGCTCCGTATGTGGTGCGGTGACCAGCAATGGCGGAGTTGCCCGGCTCTCCAGGCAGAGGTGTGTCAAGGTAGTGAGCGGGGCCCTTGCGCAAGGTAGTGAGACTCTCGCCTTCATAGACAACATACGACAGCTTGTCGTCGAGATCAGCCAGCCCAATCTTGCGACTCACCGATTCAGCTCGGGTCTCCATTGAAGGGAATGTCAGGATCGCCAAAGGCTTACCTGAACCTGGCGAGTCGGCAGGAAGCCAGTCCTCGCCGAAGTTGAAGGTGGGAAGGTCGTCTTCGATAACTCTCCCCGACTCATCGAGCGGCACTTCAAAGGTGCCGTAGTTGGAGCCAGTCGGCGCCTCCCGGTCGCCACCCGAAGCTTCAACACGTTCAGTCTCGAAGTACTCCACGATGTCGCGTTCGGCAACGACTTGCTCGCGCGCCGTCACAAGCCCGGTCCCCCAAAGCTGATAGGCGACGAAGGCAAAGACGAGCACCCCTGCCCATATGAATGTCCAACCGATTCTACGAATGACTGTGCGCATCGACACAGACTATCTAAGGGACCAAAATAGTGGCGTGGGAACTTGAGATCGTGGAGGTGTGTCCGACGACATCGCAAGGAGCACGTCCATACGACCTGGCGACCCGAGACAAGGATGGGCTGAACTATATGCGGTGCTGGGTAGACGAAGACGCTGTAAAGAATCGTTCGAGACGCTCTGCCGCAATGTCGCCCCGCATTCGAGCGCTCAAGCGCGGTTTCTGCGTCGAGATACCGTCCGGATAATTATTGGTGTGACAGGCTCGTATGCCCAGACGCCTATCACCTGAACGGCCGCATTGGAGAGGGCCACCGCTCGCACAGGAAAGTGGGGAGGGAACGTTAGTCCCTCCCCACTTCCTCAGATCCGATGTCTTCTAGTTCAGGGCTGGCTCAATTCCTTGCTCTGAGAGCTTGTAGTCAGCAATCATCTTCTCGACGTCCCACTTGTTGACGACGGGCAAGTCTTCCTTCTTGGCAACCCACATCAGGCCTGCGCCAGTCAGCATCATCGTTCCTCCGAAGGCTGCAATAAGTGCAGCCAGACCGAGGCCCATGATCAGTGCTGAGTGAGTAACGGTGCCTACACCAAGTTCAGCAACAAGTGCATGTGCGGTGCCGCTCCATGCCTGGGACCGTGCGGGTCCTTCGAGTGGATGGCTACGATCAAAGTCTGTCCAGTACCGGCCATCGACTGCGAACTCATAAGTGCCAGCGGCGAACATCTCACCGTCGTACTCAACATCCTCAGCCAAGACAATTGTCTGTGTGCCATGCAGTGTGTGGTAGCTGACCGTTGCCATCTGATACATGTACTCAGAACCAGTATTCACCAATGGATCATCCGGATCCAAATCACTCTGCACTACAGCGAAGCCCCAATCATCCACGAGGAGTGACATGATTGCATCAGCCCCTTCGGTGGTGCCCCGGTCAACGAGATTTCCATCATCGTTGTAGGAGAGTGTCACGTTTTGCTCTGCGCTAAACGCTTGAAGTGAGTCGTACCCATTCTGGACTTGGGTGAACGCATACCCTCCGCCAATAACGAACAACAGTCCTACCACTATCAGGACTACCCCCAGCTTCTTTAGCCTGTCTGACATGATTTCCTTCTCTCTCGTAAATTCCTTGTGAAAACATTCACAAGGTGTCTGTCTGACAGGTATATTCTATCCCACTTTGGATCAATTTACTAGTTCAAAACTCATAAACTTTGAAAGAACAGAAATGCCTACTTTCTGGCAATCGAAAAGGCACCCGCGCGTCCCGTCCTTGCCCTCTCAGCCACCTAAATGAATGATCTCGCATGCTCCGACTTGGCCACCGGCCCGTTTGGTAGGCGTCATCGGGTAGGGTCGGGGTGTCGAAAGGAGAGGTGTGGAACAGGCGTATCAGGCCGTAGTGGGGATGAAGCATCACTCGGAGCTATCTGAGAAGTCGCTGCAAACTCACCGGGCGACTCGACTGCCTTTCGGTGCAGGCAATGGCCGGAGATGGTCGCTCCGCCGATGTCTCTGAGATCCCCCCACGCACTCTGGCGTCGCCTGTTCCTTGCAACCATTATCGCACTCGCCGGCTGGGCTTGCTCTAGCCCGACGGGGACGGCGCCCACAACCCAGCCGATTTCCGCCATCGTGCAGACGCCGACCACGGTGGTTTCGACATCGACGACCGCTCCTGAAGCTCCCCCGGCCCGACCGTCGTTCCTGTTCGGCAAGTCAGTCCCCGGAGGAGGGGATGAGATATTCCTCGCCTTCTGGGATGGCACCATCGGCGAAAACCTGACTAACAACCCTGCCGAGGACCATCGAGGAGAGATCTCACCCAACGGCAAGACCATGGTCTTCGGCTCCGATCGCGACGGGAGCACCAACCTCTATCTCATGGACCTCCACTCTCGCGAGGTCACGCGTTTGACCAACTATCCGGCAGAAGATTGGGGACCGGTATGGTCACCAGACGGCTCCCGGGTCGCCTTCTACCGCGCCGGACCGGGTCTTGTCCCGACCGTCTACGTGATCGACGCAGACGGGACTAACGAGAGCAACGTCACCGACGGCGTCGTCCCCGCCAACGCCGTCGACTGGTCTGGGGAGGGTGAATGGCTGTTTGTGTGGATGGTGCGCGACGGAGCGTTAGACATCTACCGGGTCGATCCCGACGGCTCCAACGTGACACCGGTCACTTCGACACCCGGTAGCGAAGGCCCCGGCGCTGTCTCCCCAGACGGGTCGATGATCGCCTTCTCGTATGCTGGACCGGCTGGCGGGCCGCGTGACATCTGGGTGATAGGTGTGGACGGCTCGAACCGCCGTCAGCTCACCGACGACCCCGCCGAGGATTGGACTACCGAGCCAGTGTGGTCCCCGGACGGGATGCTGGTCATATACCAGTCGAGCGTGCGCGGCGACTACTACGTCGTCGGTCTCGACGGGTCGGCTCCCGAAAAACTGTTCGATGCGCCTTAGGCTGGGCCAACCGTTACCGGACTTCACAACCTTGGGCAGCAGCGAACATGGCCCCTTCTCCCCTGCAACACCAGGCTTGCGGTATGGCTGATGGTGTCAGCGTGGGAGACACGGCTCGGATGAGCCGTATTGTGACCGATCGAGATATCGAGCCGTTTGGCGAGATCACTGGCGACAGGAATCCGTTGCACTTCGACTCGGAACTAGCAACTCGTAGCCGTTTCGGCGGGATCATCGTGCGGAGCGGCATCACCTCAGGTCTACTGAATGCCGTTGTTGCCGAGAAACTGCCCGGCCCACGACGGCGTCTACCAACCCTGGGTCCGGGCACTAGTAGGGGCGCTCTCGGGGAGTTAGCCAGAGACTGTTGAATCCACCGTCAGAACGCCATCAACAATCTCACCGAAGACCACGAAGGTCTCGTTGGTCCACGTGGTTCCTTCAGCGCTCGTGAGCGGGACGCTCACAACCTCGTCATAGCCAACGATGGGGACAGATGCTCCGCCACACTGGGGCGGAAAGGACTCGGCTAGGGCTTCACAGAATCGAGCTTCAGAGCCGTCGTCGAGGAGGCACCCCTGCACGGCTAGCACATCTGTAGCTGTGCTTTCCAATGCTTCGGAAATCGTGAGGCCGCCGTCGACAACCATCCCCGAAGACGGGGACACGACGCCATCATCATTGGGAAGATCCTGCGGAGTATCGCCAGTCACGCCCATGTCGTTGCAGTCTGGCTCATCTTCAATGCAGGTCGCTATAGGCGCCGGAGTGTCACCAGGATTGTCATTGATTGGGAGTTCCCCCGTGTCAACGTCCGAACCGCAAGCAGCAAGAATGAGTAGGAGGGCGGTGAAGGCTATTACTGATCTAATCGAGTATCGGAACTTGTTCATGATGTCACTTTCTCAAGTTGGCCTGGCCTACGGCCAGAGTTTCTGTTCGGTCATTGGACGTCGCAGGCACCCATTCCGGTTCCCGGAAGTGGTGTAAAGAAAATCCGACATTCAGTAACGTTCGATTTTGCATTTCTCGTGATCCATGTCATCCCTCCTAATGCCATGAAGGCCCTGCTCATCCGGGTCTACATGACCCTCGACCTGAGAGCCTTGGTCTAAGAGATGCAGCCACGACTTGATCGGGTTTTCCTTCCGCATCCCTCACATTCCAAAAGTTGTTACCGTTCGAGCATGCCTTGGTTAGTGACCGTCCTCCTCGTATCGATCTTTGTTTCCATCATGCGCGGCGGTCGATTTGAGAACCTCAGCGAAATTCACCTAAAGGTGTGGATGCTCCTGCCTCTCGGGTTCCTGATGCAGACAGCAACAGCCTTCCTGCCCAATGCTGAATGGGCTCCGCGAGCTGGCTTCATGCTGATCTTGCTGTCGTACCTTCCACTGGTGATCGTGGTAGCGCTAAACCGCGAGAAGCCCGGACTCTGGATTAGTGGGATCGGTATCCTCATGAACTTCAGCGTCATTGCTCTGAACGGCGGGATGCCAGTTCTCTCAGAATCGATCCAGGCCGCTACAAGTTTCACTCTCGAAGCCGTAACTATTAGTGACTTCAAACACGTTGTCTTTGATAGCTCAACTCGCCTGGGATTCCTAGCCGATGTGATCCCTATGAATATTTTCGGGAGTGCGACCGTTATATCGCTCGGCGATGTGCTGCTGGCACTAGGACTCGGTGTTTTCCTAGAAGACCAACTTCGCCAGCCCGTAAGTTGGTTCCGGCACAAGAAGCGGCCAGAGGGCGGATCAGCGAATCGATAGCCCTCGCGACGCTTCAAGGGTTGATCGCAGAGCAGCTACCACTTCAGGATCAAAGTCGTAGGCCACGCTTCGGTGCAGTGATTCAAGAGCCTCCAGTGGGCTGGCCTCGTCCTCTCGGACGAGGCGATCAAACTCAGCAGCAACCCTGACAATTCGAGCGGCGAGTGGGACACTCTCGTCCGCCTTCTCTCCTGGGCTCCTATACGGGCGGTGGTGCACTCGCACCACGTCAGCCGCAAGCTTCAGGTACTCAGCCTCGGCAATGATCTCAGCCGACCACCCAGTGAGGTCACCGCTGGTATACCCCCGCTCCACAATCGAAGGCTCATTGAGTGTGATCCGACCAATGTCGTGCATCAGTGCTGCGTACTTCAGGTTTCTGAGATCTGACGGTCCCATTTCCAGGCGGATACCCATACCGACTGCCAACTCAGCGGTCCGCTCAGCGTGCCCTGAGAAGGAAAGCCCGGCGATCTCAGGAATCTTCGCCAATGCCAGAATGGTTTGCTCATACGTTGACCGCGCAACATCAAAGCGCCGAAACGACGAAAAGGTCATGAAGAACGGGATAGCTCCCACCGTCATTGCTACCCACCAAGTGTCAGTGGCCAGCCAAACGACACCAACGACCGCTCCAGCAGAAAGGAGCGAAAAGAACAACGGAGCATCTCCGAGACTGTAGCGCAATTCGTACTTCACCGAGGTGCTACTGCCAAGGCCTCTCCACACGGCGTCGAAGGCCATCCAGATGAAACCGGCACCTGAGAAGATAGCGATTGCCAACAATCCATTCGACAGGTAGACGCTCAGCAGATCTGAGCCCAAAATAGTGACGCTGTAGATCGTTGCACCGAGGAACCGGCGAAGGTCCGCTGAGACCTCGCCGCGATCTAGCAGAGCGACGATTCTGGCTAACTGAACTCCAACGAACCCAGCAGCCAACGCAGCCACGGTGAGGTCCAAAGTCAGAAAGAAGAACGGGGCTGCAGCCCCGACCAAGAACGTGAGGTTATAGCGGTGACCCGATGAAGCGTTGACCTCGAACAGAGGAGAAAAAGCGAAGGCGAGGGCGAACACGCCCAGGCCGACGAACATGACAACGGGAACACCCGGCACCGAGTAGGCCACGATAGCGAGAGGGCCTGAAAGCGTGAGAACCTTCTTCAGCATTACTCCACGCCTTCCTTTGCAGACTTCCGCTCGCCAGTTTCGGCAAGGGCCCGCGCTGTCTCCTCATCGTGAACGTCCGGCGATCCGTACTGCTCTCCAAGGCGGGTGAGAACTCGGTCGAGCGCCTCCACACCATCAGCCCAGAACTGAGTACCCGAGTGGCGACGCATCTCTTCGAACGCGTACTTCTGGGACAGGGCGACCCGATATGACCTCGTGGACGTCATGGCGTCGAACGCGTCAGCTATGGCCAAAATGGATGCTTCTGGCGCAGGCGGCTTTCCGTCTCGGTGGCCGGTGCCCCCGTATCCGCCACCGTCGTAACGAGAATGGTGTCCCGAAGCGATCTTGACCATTGGCTGTAGGTAATCCACCTCACCCAATATGTCCTCAACCATATGAGCGTGGCTTTGCATCACAATATATTCGGCGTCGGTGAGGCGGCCCTTCTTTTTGATGAGTTTGCGCGGCACCACCAATTTGCCAAGATCATGGATCAGCGCTGCCCACTGCAACTGTTCGAGCCGAGTTCCGCGGACCCCGAGCTCCTCACCGATCAATGTGGCAAAGTAAGCGACGCGTTCTGTATGACCTCTTGTATAAAGGTCTTTCGCTTCGAGTGTCTTAACAAAGCCAGCAAGCGTCGAACGATATGCCCCCCACAGCTGACCGTAGGAGGACACAGCCTGATGGCCTACGAGGAACAGAACCATCACCAGCGGAAGCAGGAAAGTATTACTCCCAACTGCCTGGTATGAAAAACCGAGTACGCCTCCGAACAATCCCATCATCAGAACCGAAGGAACTAGGGTGGCCATCCCTGACCAGAGGTTTGGGAGCGATCGGGAGTAGACGTATCGGACAATGAAGTAGACGAGGCCGAGGTTTACCGCTGTATAAGCCGCCGCAGCAAGGGTTGTGACAAGGACCACCGTTCCAGCGGTCGAACCGGGTTCCAGAAGGCCATCGAGAAGCCAACCTACAACTGCTCCGGTGACGACAAGCTGTCCCACATTCCACAAGGGCTCGTGCACTCTGCGCTCCAGAACGTCCGTCTTCTGGATGGGACCGATCGCCATCAGCAGCGGGAGTGCAAAAGAAGCCCCAGAGTCAGAGAGAGAGAATGCAACGCCGGCGGACACCGCGACCATCGAGGCCGACGATGCACTCAAACCATTGTTCACGAGAGCTGCGGAGAAGCCGAAGAATGCGTACGCTGCCGCCAGAGGGATGAAGAGCGACAAGTCAGGGAATGTGCCGCTAAGAAACCAACTACCTCCAAGAATCAGGCTTGCCGTAGCCCCAGAGGCCGCGGCAAGCCTCCGCTTCCTCCTAGCTTCAAGGGCTTGCTTGTAGCTACGTGTTGAACTCTTTCTTGAACGCATATATCGATCGGTCCTGCAAACAGGAGGCCCTCAACAAAGTTTTCTGCCAACCGGGTCTAGGTGACCCGGAACTCAGCAGCGCCGGCGGCGAGCAGGGCAGCCAGAGCGCTAGCGATAGCAATCACACGTGTACGCATGTTTACATCACCTCGGTTTTGAATTCCAACCCATCTAATTGGGCCGTTACTTCTCCGCTTCGCTTTGTTGATTAGGTGTAGTCCTCGTTGAGGGCCACCTCCTTGCAGGGATATATGTCGTTCAGATCAAAAGAAATCGAAATATTACGATTTCCCCTTGGAATTAGGTTGTCAAGGTACCAATTTGGGGTCCATCTGTCAGCAACTGTCGAGAAGCCAACCGCTAGACGTCCTTCGCTACTATCTTTTCGGCATGAACGTACTCAAGCTTGAAGAAGTAATCTGCCAAGTCCCCTCGGTGGATGCAGCCCGAGTTGTCGGCAACAACGGAGTAGTTCACGAGGTCCACGTGGTCTCATCCCTCGACAAGCCAGCCAAACATATCGTCAGGGACGTGCAATCTATTGCCCTAGCCACCATGGGCGTCAGTATCGACCGTCGCGCTGTCTCAGTTGTGCAAGTGGCCACGGGCTCTCAGAGCAAGGGTGAGCGCATTGAGATCATCGACATCAACGAACAAGTTGACGGAGCCAGAGCCGAGATATCAGTTCGCCTCACTTGGGGCTCTGACAACGCCGAAGGAACCGCTTCGGGAAGCGCTGCCCAGGCGATCCGCCCTCGACTCATTGGCGAAGCGACACTAGAAGCCCTCGACATCATGACTACCTCCGAGCACAGCGTTGCTCTCGCCGCTCTTGAGACATCCACTGTCGGCGGCACACCAATCGCCGTCTCTAAGGTTGTCTTAGTGACCGAGGGCCGAGAACAAATTCTTGTGGGGTCGGCCTTGGCCGAGCAAGACATGCGGGCCGCTTGTGTCCGAAGCGTGCTCGACGCGCTAAACCGATACATCCCTCGGCTACGCCGATAAGTGTGAAGAAAGCCGCTGTAGTCACTGCGCACTACCTCGCTACAGACGCCGCTGAGCAGATCCTGAAGCAGGGCGGGAACGCCGTAGACGCAGCAATTGCCGCCAATGCAGTCCTCGGCGTCGTTGCCCCAGAGACCTGTGGAGTTGGCGGCGACCTCTTTGCCATCATCCACGTACCAGGGGAATCAGCACCGCACGCACTGAACTCTTCTGGGTGGGCCGGATCCAACGTAAACGCGAGGACGCTCCTCGAAACCCACGGAGAGATTCCTTTCTTTGGCAAGGACGCGGTGACAGTACCCGGGTGCGTTGCGGGCTGGGACGCACTGCAGCGGCGGTACGCAAATCAACCCTTGAGCAAGCTGCTTGAGCCCGCTATCGCTCATGCGTTCGATGGGTTTGAGGTGTCAGTCGAACTCGCCGAAGCTCTCACCAATCGCGGTGGTGACATAGATGGCCAAGCCATTGCCGCAGAGCTTCTGCCCAATGGGGAAGTTCCCCGGCACGGCTCAACGCTCGCTCGCCCGTCACTTGGCAAAACGCTCACAGCAGTCGCTAAGAACGGCCCTGACGCTTTCTACGAAGGTGAACCAGCTCGCGACATCTGCGAGGCCGTGGACCACCGCATAGTGCCCTCCGATCTTGCAGAATTTGTTCCCGAGTGGGTCACCCCGCTGCAAGCCGAGTTATTCGGGCACACTGGCTGGACAATCCCGCCGAACTCCCAAGGATATCTAACACTCGCGACTCTTGCCATCCTTGAAGAGCTTGACCGACCAGAAGACCTCGTAGACCGTTGGCACCTCGAGATTGAAGCGTATCGGGCGGTCGCCTGGGAACGCAACGACGTGGTTGGGGAACCGCGAACTCAGCCGAAGGAAGCAGCTTGGTATCTCGACCGGGAACGTCTCAGACGCCGGGCCCTGGACATCGATCTCGAAAGTGTCACCGTATGGCCGTCGCACGAAGAACCGCCTGGCGGCACTACGGCGCTGTCCGTTTGGGACGCAGACGGCATGGGGATCGTGCTCATTCAGTCCAACTTCTACGGCTTCGGCACCACAATCGGAGCTGGGACAAGTGGTTTCCTTCTCCAGAACCGGGGTGGTAGCTTCGTGCTAGATGACGGCCATCCCAACCAACTCAGGCCTCGACACCGGCCACTTCATACCCTCTCCCCCTCGCTATGGACTCGTAATGGTGAACTTTCTATGCTGCTGACGACTCGCGGCGGCCATCAACAGCCACAAGTCCTAGCGCAAATCGCCGCAGGCCTACTGATGGACGAGCGTGACGGCGCCGACATGCAAGACACCTATCGATGGACAACTGACACCTTCGAGGCTGGGACCACCTCCAAAGTGATTGTTGAGGCTAGGACGCCCCAATTCCTTATTGATGGGCTCAAAGCAAAAGGCCACGAAGTTACTCTTGCTCGCGACTACGAGCCCGGGTGGGGACCCGTTGCGTTGATCACCCCAGGCCCATTGGCACAACGCGACCCAAGAGTCGCCACTTCAAAAGCAGCACACCTCTAGAACTACTAGTTGCACGGGTGCCGAAGCGCGTCCTATTGTTCACCCCCAAGGGCGGGGAAAAACCTTGCCCGGGGACTTCTCTTTAGGCGGAGTGAGACTTCAACGATACACCCGGCGACTAGCCGCTTTAACGTGGCTTGCTATGGCGACGATTGCTATAGCCGGCTTTGCCGCGTTTGATCTAGAACCCACGGCACCTACCAAGCTCATCGGATCTTCGGCTCTGGTGCAACCAAGGCCATCGGCCATCGCAGCACAGACCGAGGCCACAACCTTGCACTTAGCTACGGTCCAGGTGCCTCCACCCCCGGCGACAAGTACAACCACAAGTCTGGCACCAACAAGAACGACATCGACCACGACAACGACCACGACAACGACAACGACAACGACAACGACCACCCTGCTGCAAACGACCCCACCTGTCGAGACGGAGGTGTGGCGCACCTTGGTGGAGGCATACTTTCCAAGAGAAGAGGTTGACCAAGCTCTCGTGGTGTTGTGGTGCGAGAGTCGGGGAACCCCAGATGCAACGCATCCATCTTCGGGCGCAGCCGGCCTTTTCCAACATCTACCCAAGTACTGGCCACAGCGCTCGGTTGCCGCAGGCTTTCGCGGAGCCGACATCTACGATCCTGAAGCGAACGTCGGAGTGGCTGCTTGGTTAGCCACTACCCAAGGTTGGTATCATTGGAATGCGTCCAAACACTGTTGGGGTTAGAGAATGAAGAAACTTGTAAAGGCAGCACTCGCTGGGATTGGCCTTTCGGCAGCTGCATGGGCTCTCCGGGAGCGATTTGTGAGGATCCCTCCTCCACCTGACGTTG
>CAXMSI010000005.1:11992-18494 GCA_964196085.1 uncultured Acidimicrobiia bacterium
TCAGAACTGGCACCGTTGAAGCCGCCGCCCCAACAGAGACCCCTACACCGACCGCCAGCTCAGATGACCTCACCAACATCAACGGCGTTGGACCGGTCTATGCCCGAAGGCTCGTCGAATCGGGGATCGCCTCCTTTTCGGAATTCTTCAAGACCTCCTCCGATGTTCTGACCGACGTGACCGGGGCTAGCAACGATAAGGTCGAGCAGTGGCTCTCCCAATCCAAAGAACTTGGGTAGCTGAATTCCAATGACGAGTCCATATATGGTCGCCCCAGAAGAATTGGGGGAGTTGCTCACCGACGAGCCCTCCTACAGAGTTTCCCAACTCTCCGAGTGGTTGTATCAAACACCGGTAGAAGCCGTGGACGAGATGACCAATCTGCCCGAGACCCTGCGAACGTCCATCGGCAAAGACCTCTGGCCCTTCGAAGTCGAGACTACACAAACGTCCGACAGCGGGAAGACCATAAAGTGGCTCTTTCGGTTGCCCGACGGTCCTGGGGTTGAAGCTGTCCTGATGGGGTATCCAAAGCGAACCACCCTCTGTATTTCGAGCCAGGCCGGTTGCGCACTCGGTTGCACGTTCTGCGCTACTGGCCAGTACGGGTTTGAACGAAACCTCACAGCGGGGGAAATCGTGGCCCAGGTCCAATGGGCCGAAGCGTTCTTACGCTCAGGAGGAATGCCCGACTCACCGGCGCGAGTTACGAACATCGTGTATATGGGCATGGGCGAACCATTGGTCAACTACAAACATGTTCGCGAGTCCTTGCGTCGTCTCATCGACGTCAAAGGGATGGGCGCGCGCCGCATCACTGTATCGACGGTCGGGGTAGCGCCAGCCATGGAACGACTCGCCGATGAGCCATGGCAGGTCGGCCTAGCCGTGAGTCTCCATGCCGGAGATGACGAGCTGCGCGACCAACTGGTGCCGCTGAACCAGCGCCATGACCTTGCTCGAGTGGAAGAGGCTGCCGCCTATTTCTTCGAGACAACAGGCCGGAGAGTCTCGATTGAGTGGACCTTGATCAAGAACAAAAACGACACACTTGATCAGGCGGCAAAGCTTGCCCGTATTGCACGCCGCCTCAGGGCGCATGTGAATTTGATAGCAATGAATCCAACGCCACTCTCGCCAGATCAGCCGTCGGACGAAGCCGTCATCAAGCAATTCGCCGACGAACTCGATGCGCATGGAGTGAATGCGACTGTTCGCCATATTCGCGGAAAAAGTATCGACGCTGCATGCGGGCAATTGAGAGCTGCCGAAGACGGCAAGCGAGGGTTACAAATCAAGACATCTCGCGGCTTTGTGGGTTGACGAGACGCCAATTGCGCGTAGTATTGCCAGACGAGGAGATAGGTTGAGGGGCCTGGAATGATCGTTCTATGCCCAAAATTAGTCGCAGTATCGGTGCCGTATCCGTCATCGCGCTGGCGCTCGCGATCGGGTCTGTTGACTACACCGTCAAACCCGGGGACACGCTTTCCGAGATAGCACTACGTAGCGAGGTGTCACTGACGGAGCTGATAGAGCTCAACAGCCTTGGGAATCCAAACCTCATCCGTCCGGGCCAAGTCTTATTGATCCCGGGGGACGCTGGGGAGACCACTCCAGCGGCATCTGAGACTCATATCGTCAGGGCTGGTGACACCCTCGGTAAGATCGCTAAAAAATACGGAGTCACAGTCGCCCAACTCATGGATTCGAACGGCATCACCGATCCGAACCGAATCTATCTGGGCGCAGCAATAGTGGTCGATGGCTCCGCCGCCGCACCCTCGGTCAACTTGGCGGGCACCAGCGCAAATCTAGTCCACGTTGTTTCACGAGGCCAGTCACTGGGCAAGATCGCAGCCATCTACGAGCTGACTATTTCAGGGATACTCGAAGCCAACGAGATTCCCAACCCAGACTTAATCAGGATTGGACAGCAGATCGTCATCCCAGGGGCATCTCAATGGCGTTGCCCAGTACCCGAAGGCGGATTTATCAACGACTGGGGTTTCCCCCGGTCAGGTGGCAGAACCCACAAGGGCACAGACATCTTCGCCCCAAGGGGATCCGATGTCATTGCGCCTGTCAGCGGCGAGGCCGAACAAATCAACGGCACGATAGGCGGTATTCAAGTGAGGTTATGGGGCGACGACGGCCACGTGTATTGGCTGACTCACCTCGACTCACTCGCTAAGGGGGGCCAGGTCAATGCTGGCGACGTGATTGGCTTCGTCGGCGACAGTGGCAACGCTCTTGGATCCAAGACCCACGTTCACTTCGAGGTTCACCCAGACAATGGAGCGGCAGCCAACCCATTCCCGACACTTCAAGATGCTTGCGGGTAGCCTGCACTCATAGGCTCGTTTGCCCGTGAAGTCACTTGCATCGCCCATCAGCGAAGGACCATCAATGTCTTCAAAGACCCGTATCTACTTAGCGGCCATCTCGCTCATGCTCGTCTCTGCTGCGTGTTCGGTGGGCGACTCGGACAGCTCAACGACTATCTCAGCAATCGAGACAACGGCTGCGGATGCCCCCACCGCTCCAGCAGACACGACCACGCCTGCAACAACCTCCTCAACGACAGCGTCGACCACCACGATCCCAGCAACGACTACTACACCACCTACCACGGCTGCGGTAACCACAACAACAACTATAGAACCTGTCGTTACAACGACAACGCTCTCCGAGACGTACTTCTATCTCGAACTCAGGCCTGACGGGCTCGGCGACGCCGACTTCGGCGATGACGAGGCGAGCACCATTGCGTACGTGACAGACGTCATCGGAGCCCCTACCTCGGATACCGGATGGGTGGACTCCTTCGCCAACTTCGGGGTCTGTCCCTCAGCAAGTGCTCGAGTCGTCTCTTGGACTACCCCTGGAAAGTTCGACCTGTATTTCTTTGAAGCCGGCACAACCTTTGCAAACGACGGGGTGCGACACTTCGGGCACTACTGGTACCACGGTCCAGACCTGAACGCCTTTGGGGTCTACACACCTGATGGAGTAACAGTAGGTAGCACCGTGCTCACGCTCAACAATGCGTATGGCGGCGACCTCGAGATCAGCGAGAGCTTCATACCCGGAGCATACTTCTGGCGTGTAGACACCAATCCTGCTGATAGCTCAGCCCTAGGAGGCTGGACGACTGGCGACGACGACGCCTCAATCTTGGAGAGCATCTACGGTGGCCTTGGCTGCGGCGAGTAACACGCCCTCTCAACCTGGCCCCTAGCCGAGGACAATCTCACGCAGATAGTCAAGGCCGACAGGGCCAGAGCCAACTACGCGAGCGTGAAATTCTTTTAGGTTGAACCAATCTTGCTTCATCGCTTCCTCGCGAAGATCCAAGATTGCCTTCTGGCCCACCTTGTAAGAGATCGCCTGTCCAGGCCACCCTAGATACCTTGTCACCTCAGACTCCGCGTAGTCATGCGCTAACAGGGCAAATGTCTCTGCCAACTCAACAGCAAGCTCAAAGGTCCACACTTCTCCCGGATGGAAGGGTGCGTCATCTGGGATATCGAAGCCGAGGTGCATGCCGATATCGATAGCTACACGGCAGGCTCTCATGATTTGGCCCATGAGCATGCCGAACTCGTGGGCGGGGTCATCCATGAAGCCTTCTTCGTGCATGAAATGCTCCGCGTACAGCGCCCAGCCTTCGCCATATCCCGAGTACCAGATGGTCAACCGGTGCGCCCGCGTGAGGCTGTCACCAAGACACACCTGCGTACCCGCTTGGAGGTGATGCCCCGGAAAGCCCTCGTGGTATGCGGTTGAGAATTCGTCTGAGAGTGGAAAGACCTGTTTGCCGGGCTGCGAATACCAAACGCAGCCGTTCCGAGAGAAGTCCTCAGACGGTGAGGTGTAATAGGCCCCTAATGCTCCTCCTGGAGGAGCCATTTTGACATCCACCTCTTCGATCTCTTTGGGGACATCGAAGTACTTGCCTGAAAGCTTCAGCAACGCATCCGACTGAACTTCCTTCATTATTTCAATGAAGGCCTCAGGAGATGGAGCCGTGAACCGAGGATCTGTCTCTAGCATTTCCACGACTTCTTCGAACGATAAGTCGGGATCGATGAGTTTGGCAACCTCAACCATCCGGTTCCGCAGCTTGGCTACCTCACGCCAACCCCAGCGATAGGTCTCCTCGAAATCCAGATCAGTCAGCAGAAAGCCGTACGAAGCGCTCTTGTAGCGTTCGGGGCCAACAGCGTCACCTTCCATCGCATCCACCAAGTATTGGTCTTGTAAGTAGGCACCTAGGACCGAATACGCGGCCTTCGCCGCTTCGCTGGCTTCGGCGACCATCGCCACCGTGTCGGCTGAAACTCCCGCGGCGCCAGCTGCATCGGCCATTGTGTCGAAGTAAGAGCCGGGCCCGACGTGAGTCGAACACTGATCAATACAGGCCAATACCTGACGACGGGCAGCTACCAAACCGCGGGTCCGTCCAACGTCCAACGTCTCTACATACTGTCTCAACGGGATGTCCAACGTGTTGAGACGGGCAATAATATCGAACCAATCCGACTCGGACCCTTGAGGCATCATGTCAAAGACGTCGCGAAGGTTTTGTACCGGCGAGAAAATATTGTTGAGGTCGCGGAAGGGCTCACCTTCGTCGATCTTGGCGATCTTCCCCTCAAGCTCCTCGCGCAACACCCGCCGTCCGTGAAGCTCCCATCGGCCTTGCGAAGCAGGCAGCGCGCCAATCGCACCTAAATAACTATCGAAAAGGCCTCTGGCCTTGTCGACCCCTGCGGGGCTGAAGTCATCCCACCGATCGTTCTGACCTGCCACGCCAAGGTCGGTGGCGGTCATCGGCGAATGGACGACTAGGTCATCCACGTATTGGCTTGAGAGAGTGAAGATATCAGACATAGCCCGATTCTACCCCTATATCTTGGCCACCATGGCATAAATCGTCACCACTACCAGCAAAGTATCCAACGTGCCCCAGAGCCGGAGTTTGCTCTTGAAGGTACGAACATCTGAGTGGTCACCGCGGTCGATGGCTTCAGCCAATTTCCTTCCGGTGGGCCCGAAAACAACTATTCCCAGGGCGGCCCCTACGATCACCGTGAAGAACCCCAATGAGACGAACGCTGCTGAGAAGGCGTACCCGTCATTGCTTCGGACGAGTTCAAAACCGGTCACTAGAGCGACAACGGCAGCTGGGGTATAGAACATCGAACCCATCCGAACCGTCACTCGGTACCACGCAGCCTCGGGACCCGGCCCAGCTTTTTCCATGATGGGACCAGCAAACACCTGTACAAGGTTTCCACCCAGCCAGGCTCCGGCAGCCAAAATATGGACCCACAACAGGACAGCTTGCATCTCAGACCTCAGACTCTCGACGGTACGTCGATTAAGCCTAGGTGATCAGTAGGAGGTAGGTCTACTTGTATCGCCAGACAATACGGCCCATTGTGGGGTCGTAGGCTGACAGTTCAAGGTCGACACGATCTCCCGGGAGAATCCGGATGGGTCGCCCACGGCGCATCTTGCCCGCAGCTCGGGCGAGCACTTCTAGGCCACCGTCGACCTCCACCTTGAAGGTGGCATTGGGCAGGTTTGCCATAACGACACCCTGCACTCGAATTACGTCGTCCTGCTTGGACAAATCTCTCTCCTGTGTTTCTGAACCGATGAGTGTAGCCCTAAACGGGTTACTCCTCGGCGTCAGCTAACTCAACGGGTGGATTGTTTGGAGTGTCGACCATCTCGAAGGTCAGCTCGTCGGCTTCTTCATCAAGATCGACAACGATCGTAGATCCAGCGTTGAAATCACCCATCAAAATTCGTTCGGACAATTGATCTTCGAGGTGTCGCTGGATTGCCCGCCTTAGCGGCCTCGCTCCCATGTCTGGGTCATACCCAATGGTCGCCAGGTGGCTCTTGGCAGCGTCAGACAAAGCCAGTTCAAGGCCCTTGCTCCGTAGCTGCTCGTAGACCCGCTCAAGCATCATGTCGATAATTTCCTTGACATGCTCAACATCGAGCTCGTGGAACACGATGACCTCGTCGAGACGATTAAGGAACTCGGGGCGGAAGTGCTTCTTGAGCTCATCGGTGACCTTCTCCTTCATCCGCTCGTAATCCATCTCGGCATCATCTGCTGAGAACCCTATAGCCTTCTTCCGAAGATCTCGCGTACCGAGGTTCGAAGTCATGATGATCACGGTGTTCTTGAAGTCGACCGAACGGCCTTGGCTATCAGTGAGACGCCCATCTTCCAAGATCTGCAACAACGTGTTGAAGACATCAGGGTGTGCCTTTTCTACTTCGTCAAAGAGCACCACAGAAAACGGCTTACGACGCACAGCTTCTGTGAGCTGTCCACCTTCATCGTATCCCACGTACCCCGGAGGGGAACCAACGAGGCGGCTCACTGTGTGCTTCTCCATGTACTCAGACATGTCGACGGTGATGAGCGCTTCTTCCTCACCGAACATAAATCGAGCCAGAGCTTTGGCAAGGAGTG
>CAXMSI010000005.1:18504-23674 GCA_964196085.1 uncultured Acidimicrobiia bacterium
ATGTACTTAGACATGTTGAGTTGAATCAAGGCATTCTCATCGCCGAACAAAAACTCAGCGAGGGTCTTAGCTGTCTCGGTCTTACCGACACCTGAGGGGCCCAAGAAAATGAATGACCCTGCAGGACGCTTGGGATCCTTGAGTCCGGCACGGGTACGTCGGATGGCTCGAGAGACTGCCTTGATCGCGTTGTTCTGGCCAACGATCCTGCGGTGAAGCTCCTCTTCCATGTTGACGAGACGGGCGGTTTCTTCCTCTGTAAGGCGGTGCACAGGAATGCCAGTCCACAGTGCTAGAACCTGCGCTATCTCTTCGTCATCGATTACCCAATTGAATTCTCCGTCGCCGGCGAGCGATTGTGCCTCGGTTCGTTCTTCAATAAGCACAAGCTCTTGATCACGGATCGTTGCTGCTCGCTCGTACTGCTGCATCTGGATAGCTTCGGCCTTGTCAGACCGGGCCTTGGAGAGCTTCTCATCGATCTCTGCGATCTCTGGGGTAGCGCTCTTGCGACTGATACGCATGCGAGAACCAGCCTCATCGATAAGGTCGATAGCTTTGTCAGGCAAGAATCGATCGGCGATGTAGCGATCAGCGAGATTTGCTGCCGCTACCACGGCCGCATCGGTGTAACGGACGCTGTGATGATCCTCGTAAGCGTCCTTCAAGCCCTCGAGGATCCGAATCGTGTCAGCAACGCTTGGCTCGTCAACGGTGATCGGCTGGAACCGGCGTTCAAGAGCTGAGTCCTTCTCGAGGTACTTGCGGTACTCTTCGAGAGTGGTCGCTCCAATAGTTTGCAGTTCACCACGGGCCAGCATCGGCTTGAGAATCGAGGCGGCATCAATGGCCCCCTCGGCCGCACCGGCCCCCACGAGGGTATGTATCTCATCGATGAAGATCAGCACATCACCGCGGGTCTTGATTTCCTTAAGCACCTTCTTTAGGCGCTCTTCGAAGTCACCGCGGTAGCGTGATCCGGCCACGAGAGAACCAAGGTCGAGGGTATAGAGCTTTTTTCCTTCGAGGGTCTCTGGCACATCACCAGCAACAATCATCTGCGCAAGGCCTTCGATGATGGCAGTCTTCCCGACGCCAGGTTCACCGATAAGCACCGGGTTGTTCTTTGTGCGCCGGGACAACACCTGCATGACCCGTTGGATTTCTTTTTCACGGCCAATGACGGTGTCCAGCTTGCCTTCGCGGGCGACCTGGGTGAGGTTCCGACCGAACTGATCCAATATTCCTGTGTTCTTGGAACTCGAGGAGCCTTCGCCTGAGCTACTCGAAGAGGCTCGCTTGCGAGAGGAACTACTACTCGACGACGAGGAGGATCGCTCTTCGCCTTCGCTGCTCGAGAGCAACTGGATAACAGTCTGCCGCACCTTCGGGAGGTCGGCCCCGAGCTTCTCTAGGACCTGGGCTGCAACGCCTTCACCCTCACGGATGAGTCCGAGCAGGATGTGCTCGGTACCGATGTAGTTGTGCCCGAGTTGGAGTGCCTCGCGCAGTGAGAGTTCGAGAACCTTCTTAGCGCGCGGCGTGAAAGGAATGTGACCTGAAGGAGACTGCTGCCCCTGACCAATGACTTCAGTGACCTGGCTGCGGACAGCGTCGAGGTCAATGTCGAGGCTCTGGAGGCCTCGTGCGGCAACGCCTTCACCCTCGTGAATAAGCCCAAGCAGGATGTGCTCGGTGCCAATGTAGTTGTGGTTGAGATGGCGAGCTTCTTCTTGGGCCAGTACGACTACCCGACGAGCTCGATCTGTGAAGCGTTCGAACATACAAATGCCTCCATAGCTATGGCGACCCTAACAAGGTCGCATTTTGAAAGTATACCGATATTTCCGGTCTTACAAGGAAGGTGGCTACCAACCCCGGACCACTTTGAACCATTCGGATCGCGCTATTATTCCCAACATGCAACCCCCGAACGTTCGTGACATAGTTGACCTACCTCAAATATGGGAACGTATGGATCAAGTGGAGGACCGCCTCTTTGAGGTCACCCAATCATCAGACAGCTTTCTGACCAATGTTTCTCAGCACCTTCTCAAGGCCGGAGGGAAGCGTTACCGACCGCTACTCGCACAACTCTCTGCAGAGCTTGGCTCCCCCACGGACCGTCGCCCCGTGGATGCAGGCGTGGCTGTTGAATTGATTCACGTTGGTTCCCTCTATCACGACGACGTGATTGATGAGTCTGACATTCGACGCGGCAATGCCTCAGCGAACGCCAACTGGTCCAACACGGTTGCCATCTTGGCCGGCGATTTCCTCATGGCCCGAGCCTCCGAGGTTGCAGCAACTGAGCTTGGCCAAGAGGCCGTAAAACTACTTGCCCGAACCTACGCCGAACTCGTCGAAGGCCAAACTATTGAGTTGCAGCTAGACCACGATCTCAACCATGGCCCAGCTGAATACTTCAAGGTAATTGGTGGAAAGACGGCTTCTCTGATTAGAACCTCGGCGCGACTCGGTGCCATCGCGGCCGACTGCTCGCCTTCAGACATTGATGCCATCAGCGACTGGGCATGGGAACTCGGGATGCTGTTCCAGGTCTCAGACGACGCCCTCGATCTGGTTGCATCTGACGAGTACCTTGGCAAGCCCGCAGGCTCCGATATCCGAGAGGGCAAGATCACCTTGCCCGTTCTCTATGCCTTGGGCGACCCGGTTGGCGCCGACATACGGCGCCTCCTCGGCGAAGCTCCGTATGACCAAAGCGCCATTGACCAAGTCATCGAGATAGTTCGCGCAAGCGGCCACATCGAGAAAACGCTTGACGAAGCGACCACAAGAATGCGATCAGCAGAAGCGGCCCTCACAGGCGTTGGGACTCCAGCAGCAAGAGAAGTCCTCACCAAAATGGGTGGCTTCCTAGTCGACCAAGTCGACTTCGCGAGAAGCTCGGTCTAGAAGCTCCAACCCAACCTAGCCCTCAGTTTGTTGCGGGTTTCATATGCGGAAACAGCAGAACTTCTCTGATCGACGAATGATCAGTCAAGAGCATGATGAGTCGATCCACACCAATTCCGATCCCACCGGTTGGCGGCATCCCATATTCGAGGGCTCGGATGTAGTCCTCGTCGATTGGGTGCGCCTCATCGTCTCCGGCATCACGTTGAGCTCCTTGCGCTTCGAAGCGAGCCCGCTGGTCAATGGGGTCGTTAAGTTCGGTGAATCCGTTGGCCATCTCCATGCCAGCAACAAACAGTTCGAATCGCTCCGTGACACCTGGCTTTGAGCGGTGCGCAGCTGATAAAGGGGATATCTCGACTGGATGCTCAGTGACAAACACTGGATCCCAAAGATCGGGTTCGACGAGTAGCTCAAACAACTGCTCAATCAACTTCCCGGGACCAAACGTGTCCTTCACATAGCCGCCATTGTCCTTCAACAGAGCTGCCAATTCATCGCGCGGGGTGTCGACGGAAACCATCTGACCGAGAGCGCCACAAACCGCATCTGTCATCGGCAACCGGGGGTACGGGCCTTCAAGGTTCAGGGCCCGGCCTTGGTACTCAATGTCAAACGAATCCGGAGAGACAACGGCCACAGCCTCTGAGAACGCCGTCTCACACATGGTCATGACATCTTCATAATCTGCGTAGGCGTCGTAGGCTTCCAGCATCGTGAACTCTGGGTTGTGGGTGGAATCAAGTCCCTCGTTGCGGAAGTTGCGGTTGATCTCGAAGACCTTTTCAAGCCCACCCACGACAAGCCTCTTGAGGTAGAGTTCGGGAGCGATGCGTAGGTACATGTCGATGCCCAGCGAGTTGTGATGGGTCACAAAAGGCTTCGCCAACGCCCCGCCGGGCCTTACCTGAAGCATCGGCGTCTCGACCTCCATGAAGCCTCGATCCCCGTATGAGTTTCGGAGTGAACGAACAACGTCGGCGCGAACGTGTGCGGTCCGACGGGCGTCTGCATTAACGATGAGGTCAACGTATCGCTGGCGGAAACGAATCTCTTTATCCTGGAGTCCTGCCCACTTTTCGGGCAGTGGCCGTAACGACTTGGCAGCAAGCTCGAAGGTGCCGAGCTTCACCGAGAGCTCACCCTTCTTTGTGGTGATGACCTCACCTGTGGCAACAACCCAGTCGCCAATGTCAAGAGCCGAGAATTGCTCAAACGCTACATCTTCGAGCGCTGCCTTATGGACGAACAGCTGGATATCACCGGTTTGGTCTCGCAGGACGCCAAACCGAAGCTTCCCGAATGAGCGCAGCGCCACGAGACGGCCGCCGACGGTCACGATGTCACCCGTCTCTCCGCCAGCTTCAACGTAGGCGTAGTTGGCCCTGATGTATGCAGCCGTCGCCGTCGGCTTGGCGACACCAATTGGATAGGGCTCTACGCCCGACTCACGCAGAGCCTGCATTGTCTCAAGTCGCGCCGCAGTAATACGGTGTTCGGAGAGCTCTCCACCCTCAGTTTGTATCTCTTCAGCCATAGAGGACGAGGATACTCCATGTGAGGGGCCACCACGCGCCTCGACCAAAGTTGGGAGGTCCAATATCGCGTTGTTGTAGCGGGCTGCTCGAGGGCTGAATGCTCCACCCTGGGTTGGATCAAGCGCTAGCTATCGCCGTCAACGTCCACGAGAATCTCAGAGAGGTTCTTTCGGCCGAGCACCGGAACTACGGCCTCGTCGGATGGGTAGCCAATAGGGAACACAACGAAGGGTCTCTCATTGGAAGGGCGGCCGAGCAGTTTGGTGAGAAACGCCATAGGGCTAGGAGTATGGGTAAGCGTTGCAAGACCCATGTTGTGCAGAGCCGCGATAAACATGCCAGCAGCAATACCCACCGACTCCTTCACGTAATAGTGCTTCTGCTTTTCACCTGCATCGTCGATGCCGAACCGTTGTTCGAACAAGACAACAATCCACGGCACCGTCTTGAGGTAGTCCTTGCGCCAGCCGGTGCCGAGTCGCGCAATGGCATCCTTCCAGTCATCGGGCATGCGGCCATCGATGTAGTTCTTCCGCTCCTCATCTTCGGCTGCCTTGTGAATCTTGAGTTTGGTATCTTGATCGCCAATCAACACAAACGTCCATGGTTGCTGATGGGCCCCTGAGGGAGCGGTACCGGCTGTGGCAATAGCCGCATCAATCAGCTCCCGCGGGACGGCACGATCACTGTATTGCCTAACGGACCGCCGACTG
>CAXMSI010000005.1:23734-24035 GCA_964196085.1 uncultured Acidimicrobiia bacterium
CCGTTCAGAGGCGGCCTCATCGGTGAATTGGGGGCCAGCATACGGAACGTACTCCCCCACGCCGGTGTATGGATACTCGTCCGGATCAATCTCACTCATGTATGGCAGGTTAGATCAAGAAGGGGAGGAACCGCTTGGGAACCCGTTGCATATAGTCCTCGTACTGGCTGTAGGTCACAAGCAACATCGATTCCTCATGCTGAGCTTTCATAATGAAGAAGCCGAATAAGACTCCACTGAGAAGTAATCCCATCATGGAGCCACGGGCAAGAGACAAGCCCAGAGAGCCTGTCACCAGGGC
>CAXMSI010000006.1:0-10107 GCA_964196085.1 uncultured Acidimicrobiia bacterium
TTATGAAATGGGTCCGACCATTGACTCGAGTCTTTTGACTCGCTCTTCCATCGGCGGATGAGTCGAAAAGAGCTTTTTCACTGAGCCACTCCCCTTCTGCCGAGAGCCGCGTCAAGGGTTCTCGATATACATCGGCGCCACCGCCTCGTTAACGCGCATTGGCTGTTGATCAACCCCGCCAGCAATCTTTCGCAGCGCCGATGCCAAGGCAAGAGGGTTGCCGGTATAGGCCGCACCCGACGCATCTGCTTGAAACTCTCGACTTCGGGAGATGGCGAACCGCAGCAAGGCTGCCAATAGGGGTCCGACGATCATGCCAATAATCGCTATGACAGCCCCGCCGCCATTGTTCCCGCGGCGTCTTCCCCCGCCGCCCCAGAGCGACATACGTGCAAGGATCGACAAGGCAGCGCCGAGCATTGCCGCAACAGAAGAAATCAGAATGTCGCGGTTCGTGACGTGGGCAAGCTCGTGAGCCAGTACACCTTCGAGCTCATCTTGATTCAACACAGACAGGATCCCCGTTGTGACGGCGACAACGGCGTGCTTGGGGTTGCGTCCGGTGGCAAAAGCATTGGGCTGGGGGGCATCTATCAGAAAAATCCTCGGCATAGGGATCTGAAGGCGGTCGGTGAGAGTCCGCATGATCCGATACACATCAGGGAGCTCCTGCTCGGTGACAGGGCGCGCTCGCGAAGCTTTCAGAGCCAGCTTGTCACTAAAGAAGTAGGCGCCAATGTTCAGCGCAAAGGCAAGCCCAATCCCAATGGCCGCTCCTCCGTTTGGGAACATGTAGGCCGAGGCCTGCCACAGCAGGACACTCATCAAAGAGAGGAGAAATACAGTCTTCACACCATTCGTCATGGCATAAGTCTAAGCACACGCCGAGTTATGAGAGTGCCTGTAGCGACTGGACATCAGTCCATCGAGGGGCCGGTACGAGCAGACAGCAGGGTTGGCAGTGCTCCATGTGCCACCGAAAGGAGCACGTCGTCTATGAGTTCCCCATCGAAGATCGAGATGGATACTCCTAGTTCAAGAGCTGTGGTGAGCCAGTCAGCATCCCAATTCGTCACGCGAACGCAGCCGTGGGACGCGGGGTAAGAGGGTACGGACGAAGATCCATGAATTGCGAAACCCCCCTTGAAGTACCAAGGCTTGTAGAGAGTCCCCAATCGAGCGTACCGATAGCCGTCGATGTGCCTATCAAATGTGAACTCGCCTCGAGGTGTTCTTGCAACGGCTGTACCACCAGATGACGACGGGTAGGTTCCGCCACTACCCGAGGAAATACCGAGGACGGCGATCAGCTCATCACCCCTCATTGCATAGGCGACCTGATTGGTGAGATCAACGTTGACGTGATCCACGTGACCATCGTCAAAACCAACCGGTTCCAGCAACCCTGCTCTGGCCCAATCCAACCGACTCCAAACCGTTGTGCGTTCGGCTCCCGTTGCCTTGTGAAAGGCGAGCACCGCAGCGGTTAACGCCCTATTGTTTTCGCCGTCCATCTCTCCGCGGTAGAACCCCAACTCGGCCAAAGTCTCCTGAACGTTCGAAAAGTGCAGAGACCCTTGGAATGGTTCTGCAGGGGCTGCGTCGGCCTCAGCAGCTTGCACAGGAGCAACGAATGCAACCAACAGCACCATCAACGTACATATCGGTGTGACTCTGCGCATAACGGATGACCTTCAGTCGGAGGATATGCTCTTATCGGCAAGATACCCGAAGTCCTTGAAGTATGGGGAGTTGCGTACCGGCACCAGTGTTATTGCGAGTGGCTAGGGTGAACCGATGTGCAGAAACATCAGGCCCCTCAACAACTTCCTACCACCAGCAACCGACGACGAAGTGGCGGCAGCTGCTCGCCAGTTCGTCCGCAAGGTAGGTGGCGCTACCAAACCCTCGAAGGTAAACCAAGCTGCCTACGACCTAGCAACTGAAGAGATTGCTGAGATCACTCGAACCTTCGTTGGCAACCTAGTCACTACCGCGCCGCCAAAGAACCGTGAAGAAGAAGCAGACAAGGCTCGAGCCCGAACTGCCAAACGGTACGCTTGAACCCCAAACTAGAAAACTAGAAACTTGGGGCCATGCCGGTGCGGGTCAAATTGAGCAGGTAACGCCGGTGCCCTTCAGACCGCAATATCCCGCTGGATTCTTGGCCAGGTACTGCTGGTGATACTCCTCAGCGTAATAAAAGGTATCTGCCGGGGTGATCTCGGTGGTGACCGCTGGGTAACCCGCTGCAGCGAGTCCCGCTTCGAACATTGCCTTGCTCTCAAGCACCTCTTCTAGTTGCTCGTCAGAGGTCGTGTAGATCGCCGAGCGATACTGCGAGCCCATGTCGTTGCCTTGGCGCATGCCTTGGGTCGGGTCATGCTCTTCCCAGAACACCTTGAGAATCTCTGCCAGCGAAACCTCCGATGGAAGGTAAACCACCTGAACCGCCTCAGTGTGTCCAGTCTCTCCGGTGCAAGTTTCTTGGTACGTTGGGAAAGGCGTAGAACCACCCTGATACCCAACCGCTGTTGAGTACACACCGTCCAACCGCCAAAACAATCGCTCCGCACCCCAGAAGCAGCCCATGGCCACATACACAATCTCTGCATCGTCTGGAAAGGGCCCCTGAAGCGGGTTCGCATTGACGTGGTGGACATTGGGTACGTAGTAGCTCAACTCAGAACGCCCAGGCAGGGCAGAGTCAGCGTTGGGCATCTCAACAGTTCTATTCCAAAAGCTCATCAGGGAACTCTACCTGTGTTGTCTCAGCAGACGAGAGGTGTTTCTCAGGAGTTAATCCCGTTCTAGGACGTCGACAATCGAGAACCACTGACCCAGAAGTACCGGCCATTCCTCAGGGGTAACAGGGAACTCAGTCATTCCCATTGGGGTAGCCATCTTCAGCCTGTCGCTGAGGAGGGTGATACGCCCGTTGCGCAGGAGCCGAGTCGCAAAAGGCGCAGTCGTCCACTTCAATCCCGGCTCAGTTTGAAGGAAGCTCGACCGTTCATTGAAATCCTCGATACGTCGAGGAGTAGAATCGATTCTGTACAACGCCTCCCAGTCTGCGTCTTTGCCCCTTCGATGTTCGAGGGCAACCATGCCGTTTCGAACAAAGCGGTATTCCCCATTGAGGTCAGACACAGCTTCTTCGGCATCTAGATCAAGCGGTTGGGTGAATGAATCTCCAAAGCCCACATCAACTAGGAAACGCCGATCTTCAATGTGGAGAATCAGTGCCAGGTGATCCGGGCCTGCGACCGCTGTATCGCCGAGGAGCACAGTGCAGGCAACAAGATCGACGACAAAACCAAGCTGGCCCAAAAGCCAGCCGAAGGACCCATTCAGCTCAAAGCACCAGCCTCCCCTACCCCCGAGGAGCTTTTGAACAGAGGTGGCCTGATCAACCGTGACACCTCGCCGGTGGAACACATCAAGATTCTCGAACGGCACGTGCTCGAGGTGCAGTAGCTGAAGCCGAGAGGCCGTGGCAACGTCGGGAATCGGCTGGCCCTCGAACTTGATTCTCTCTAGATACTGTTGAGCCAGCGATTGCATGGCAAGCACCCTAGCCATAACGAAAAGCGGGAGCGCCCTCTCGGACGCTCCCGCTCTGCTACTAGTAGTTCGGATGCTTGTTAGCGGTCTCCGCGGAACCCTTTCGACCTACTACTAGCTATGTACACATCTGCATTTAGGCTCTGTTTTCGCGAGCTACTCGCCTGCGGTTTCGATCAATACGAGCTCGACCTCGCCACGAGCCCACAGCATCTGCTCTCCGTCTTCTTGAATCACCGACAGCCACAGGCCGGGCGAATGGAACACGCGATCAATGTCTGCAATCTGGCCATCGCTGAAATCACCCCAATGACCCAATTTCGAAGTCTTGAACCCAGATACTGACAGCAGCCGGTCCCCGACCCGAAAGAACCGAGACGCCTGCGAGTTGCACGGCCCAACCATCGTCAACTCCCCGTCGACGAATGAGACGGTCATGGGATGGTCGTCAAGTACGTCATCAACGATGCTCTGCTGATCAGCAGCAACATTGATTGCCGAGACTTCCCACGCTCCACTCACACCGGTAGGGCCCGCATAGCCCAATGCGTACCCGCCAACGACCAGTAACGCCACGCCAAGAATGGCGCCAAATATCTTCCGACCGATGCCTCTACGCATCGGGACTCCCTGGAGTTGGTTGTTCAGGATTCTCGCAGTAGAAGTATGTTCTGTCCTGACCCGAGTGGAACTCGTACTCGGTACCTTGAACTGTGAATACCAGCCGCGAGCCATCCACTAGTGCCTGGGTGTAACTCATCCCCGGTTTTGGACACCCAATAGCTCCGTTGGGCCATGTGACCTCTTGCTGAAGCTGCAACTCGACCTCTGAATGAGCGACACCCTCAGACGCGGCAAGATGATCACGCACAGCTTCGACTGAATCTAGGGGCGGCTGAAAACCGTTCGTTGTCGAGACTGGCTGGGTTGGTTCCACAGCCCCAAGGGTACTCGCCGATCCTCGTTCCTCAACCGAATCGCCCGATCCAGCCGGTGTGCCATTTCCCGCAGCACAGGCGGAAGCAGCGAACACCAACCCAATAAGAGCAACCGCACTGCGTGAGATTTTCATGCTCTCAGGTTACTGACTCCCTTGTGTACCGCCCACTACTTCGTTAATACCAGTACTCCGAACTCGCCAAGACCTCGAGGAGCAAAGAGTGTTTCAATCTCCCGAACTTCTGACTTGAGTTGAAGCTGGTGCATAGTTGCACCTTCCTTGGCCGCGACCAACGCTGCCCGACGTAGGTCAGCCAGCTTCCCGCGGAGGCCCAGCGATGCCAAGAACTCGTCCTGCCGAGAGAACCGCGAGTCGGCTCCGGCTGCCTCGCCTGCTGCAATCATCGCTGAGAAGTTCACATCGGCTGTGATATCCGCCGAGCCGGGGTTATCCAATGGGTGCTCACCCAGCCGGTGAGATCTGTAGGTCCTCAACGTGCCATCTGAACGACGATCCTCAAGGTTCTCGGTCACATCTCCGTAGTCAATCAGCACCAGAGAACCAGCCGTGAGCCGACCCACCATGCCAGCAACCCAATCTGAAGCTTCGATCTGTACTTCAACCAATCCTCCGTCAGGACACGGCAAGCCGAAGCGTTCACACCACTCAACGACTTCGGGCCTAGGAGCAGCGTCCACCAGCGTCAGCCTCTGCCCATCAGCGCCAACCCACAGTTCGCGCCACCCCGACCCACGCCGAACAGCAATCGCAACAGGGAGGTTGTCAAGAAGTTCGTTGGCGATAACCACCCCTTCAAACGCATCGGGCAGACCAGAAACATCGGACAGGACACTGCCAACTCCTTCAATAGTGGCGAGGGCCTCACGCGCCGCGGGGCTTGCCTCAACAACCCGCACATCAGCGCATGCAGCCTGCTCCAACAGCGGTCTCAGTAGCGACCCCGAACCTCCAGCGACCTCAACAAGTGTGAAGGAATCAGTCGTCAGTCTTGCCTGCTCAGCCCTAACGAAGGCCGCCAAAGTTGTGCCGAAGTGGGGGCTCACCTCAGGGCTAGTCAGGAAGTCTCCACCCTTAATAGATCGCAAGTTCCCCGACGAGTAGAAACCCCCGGGCCCGTAGAGAGCCGCACTCTGGAACTCCTCGAATGGCAAAGGTCCGTCTTGCGCTATCCGAGCAAGAATCAAGTCGAGGGGGGAAGAAGCGGGCACGATCTAACGGTAGTCCGTAACCAGCGCAGACTTGGACCTAACAGACCAACGCTGGCGAAGTGCTCGCTCAAGCTCTGGGCTTGAACCGTACGGCGGTGTTTGTGTGCCTGTTCGTTGGTGGCCACACGCGAAAGAGACGGCCCAAAGCCGTCTCTTCCTAAAACGCAAAAGCCTCCCCAAAGTTCCTTGCACGTTCTGGCCAAATCCTACGACCTCAAGAGCAGAGCTCCATCACCAGAATTGGTGAGATTTGACTATCCCCCGAGGATCTGAGCGGCGGAAGCTCCAACAGATGAAACAATGCTTGGGAGTATGCCCAACACAAGAACAGCCGCAGCACACAACAGCAGCGCTAGTTTGAGTGATCCCGGCGTTGCCTCCAGAGAGGCCTCGCCCTGAGGTTCCTCGAACCACATCGCTTTGACTACTCGGGCGTAGTAGTAGAAGGCAATCACAGCGTTTACCGCAGCAACGACTGCAAGCGTCCAACCGAGAGTTGCCGAGGCGCCAATAGCCGTCTTGAACATCACCAGCTTGGCAAACCACCCAGCAAGCGGTGGGATACCAGCTAGCGAGAAGAAGAATATTACGCCCAGCACGGCGAGCCCTGGGGCCTTTTGACTCAAGCCTGCGTAGCTGTCCACGTCGCCAGACTTAGTGTGCTTCGTTGCAGCAATGATGAAGGCAAAGGCACCAAGGTTCATGAAGAGGTAGATCGCTAGATAGACCACTGTGGCTGATATTGCGTCAGCGGCGATATCGCCCCCCGACGCTGCAGCAGCAGCAAACGGAACCAGCATGAATCCACCCTGGGCAACAGACGAATAGGCCAGCATGCGAACGATGTTCTTCTGGTTCAAAGCCGTGAGGTTCCCAACCGTCATCGAAAGAGCTGCAATGCCCCAAAGCGCTGGTCCCCACACATCGCCTGCTGTAGGGAACGCACGGTAGACAACAACGATCAGACCAACAAAGCCAGCCGCCTTCGAAGACACCGCGAGGTAAGCCGTGACCGGTGTCGGGGCACCTTCATAGGTGTCAGGTGCCCAAAAGTGAAACGGCACCGCGGAGATCTTGAAAGCGAACCCAGCAAGGACAAACAGTATCGCGACAACAGCAGCCGGCCTGGTTGCATCATCAGCCAACACGCCAGAAAGCGCTTGAGCCACAGCGTCAAACCGGACCTCTCCGGTGAGGCCAAATATGAAGCTCATACCCCAGCCGAGGATGGCTGCTGACAGCACGCCCAGCAAGAAGAACTTGAGAGCAGCCTCATTGGAACGCCTGTCTCCCTTACGCCACCCTGCAAGCATGAAGAGCGGTGCAGTGACAAGTTCAAGTCCAATGAACATGACAATGAACCCGCGGGCAGACGCCATCACGAGCGACCCAAGGATCGACGCCATCAGCAGGAAGTAGTACTCCCCCTGATAAAAGCGATCCGACTCGATGTAGTTGACTGACATGAGCAACACGATGTAACCCGCGGCTAGGAACAGCGCTTTCATGGTGAGACTGAACTCGTCGACGACGTACGAGCCGTCGAACATCGACGCTCCGGAGTTGTCGACAAACAGCATCAAGATCGCGGCGGCCGACAGCAGCATGCCACCTAGGGCTACCACGGCGGACCAATACTTGAGCCGGCGTGGGACAAGTACGTCAACCGTGAGCACACCCATGACGGTGAGAGCCAGAATGATCTCTGGCGCAAGTGCGGCGTAGTCGAGGTCGTAGGTCACCTTTGTTAGCCCCCGAACGCCTTCTCGATGAGGGCAGCAACTGCACCCTCAGAGGCCCCAAATACAATCTTCGGGAACACGCCAATCGCCACCGTTGCAATCAACAGTGGGATCCAAGCAGCCAACTCATACTTGTCAGCGTCTGGGAAGTTGCTGTCAGCCCATTCCTCCGACGGCTCGCCCAGGTTGGTCTTTTGCAGCATCCACAAGAGATACCCGGCGGTAAGAACTGTACCGATAGCACCAGCCACCAGAGCTGTGTTGAAGAGGCCCGTTGGTAGACCGTTCTGCGGATTGAATGCTGACAGCAGAGCCATGAACTCGCCCCAAAAGCCAGCCAGACCCGGAAGCCCCAGCGAGGCCATTGCGGTGAAGGAGAGAATCCATCCGAGCTTTGGCATGAGGACCAAGTTGCCGCCCAGACGAGCCATGTCGCGTGTGTGGTAACGGTGATGCATAGAACCAGCCAAGAAGAACAACATCCCGGTGATCACACCGTGAGCAACCATTCCAATGACCGCTGCATTGAGGCCGACTTCGGTCATGGTAGAAACCCCAAGCATCACGAAGCCCATGTGCCCAATGGATGAAAAGGCAATGAGGCGCTTCATATCAGTCTGAGCAAGGCAGGCAAGCGATCCGTAGATGATCCCAATCACTGACAGCACCGCAATGAGCGGAGCGAAGTCAAGGGCAGCCTCGGGGAGGATGGGAATAGCGATGCGGATGAATCCGTAAGTACCGAGCTTCAGGAGAATCGCAGCAAGCAACACTGACCCAACAGTCGGCGCAGCAGTATGAGCGTCAGGCAACCAAGTGTGCAACGGCCACATTGGAACCTTTACTGCAAACCCAAGGAACAAACCAGCGAAAATCAGGCCTGCGAACGGCAAAGCAGCAAGTGCCGGCGCCTGTTCTATGAGACCGGGGATCGAGAAGGTCTGAACCGGAGCGTTGAAGTACAAAGCCAAGAAGCCAAGAAGCATGAACGCCGACCCAAACAGGGTGAACACAAAGAACTTGAGCGACGCGTACAGCCTGGTTTCCACCACCATGTTGAACACTGGGACGGTCCGTTCGGACCTATCGCCCCAGATGCCAATCATGAAGTACATCGGTAGCAGGACCACTTCAAAGAAGATGAAGAAGAGGATCAGGTCAAGCGCAATGAAGGTTCCAATCATTCCTGCCTCGAGCAGCAAGATCAGCATCAAGAACGCCTTAGGGTTCTTTGGCTCTTCCCAGTGGTTCCACGAATAGATAATGGAGAGCACGGTCACGAACGCTGAGAGCACCAACATTGGAAGACTAATTCCATCGATTCCGATCTCGTACGACGAGTTCAGAGCGTCAATCCACGGGCGGTTGGTACCCAGCTGGAAGACCTCAGAATGGTCGTAGTCGAAAACGAAGGCGGCAGCGACTGCCAATCCAAGAGTTACCAGGGATGTCAGGAGGCCGACCCATTTGATAGCCTCCTCACCCTTCTTAGGCATGAAGCCCAAAATGACAGCGCCAACCACTGGAAGAGCCACCATAAGGCTCAACCCCGCGCCGTTTGTCCAAAGATCCATTTCCTGGCTCCTTCTTTTACCTAATAGCTACTAATGAAATAGCGAGTACAACTGCACCAAGCACGAATGCGCCTGCGTACTGTTGGACCCGTCCCGTCTGGAAACCCTTCAGGACGCGACCAGCGCCTCCTGCGGACCCAGCTAAACCGTTCATGAAGAGGTCAATCCCCTTCTGGTCGACGATCGAATACACGATCCCGCCCAATCCCACCATCGCTGCTCCAACGGAGTTCACAACAGTGTCAATCACATAGCTGTTAACCCAGTCAATGAACCGAGCAAGCGGACCCTTGATGAGGCCAACCAGCCAGAGGTAAAAATCGTCGAGGTAGTACTTGTTGCGCAGCAACGGGTACAGCACCGGAATCTCGAATGTGTCGCGAGCTTCCTGAGTCTCAGCGTCTTTACCCCAGAGACGCCAACCGAGGGCTACGCCAAGAAGTGCGGCAATCACCCCAGCGCCAAGCAGCGTGTAGTCGAAGCCATCAGCGTGATGCAGGTCCATTGCCTCAGCGCGTTGGGCGGTCCAAGTGGCGAAGCCTGTGTAGATGCCTGGGATGTTTATCCAACCAGCGACGATAGAGAAGCCCGCAAGAATCACGAGCGGTACCGTCATTGTCTTTGGTGACTCGTGCGGGTCTCCATGACCCTTGTACTTGCCGAAGAAGGTGAGAGCGATGGCCCGAGTCATGTAGAACGGGGTAATGAAAGCGCCGGCAATGGCTGTCCACAGCACGAACTGGTTACCCGTCACATGGGCGATGTCGATGCCGACAAGGATCTCATCTTTCGAGAAGAAACCTGCCAACGGTGGCAACCCAGCCAGAGCAATAGAACCAATGAGGAAAGTCTTGTAGGTAGTGGGCATGAACTTACGCATGCCACCCATGTCCGTCATTTCATTGCTGTGCACTGCATGGATCACCGAGCCAGCGCCCAAGAACAACAGTGCTTTGAAGAACGCATGAGTGAAAAGGTGGAAGATCCCAGCCGTGTAGGCGCCTGCACCCATAGCCGTGACCATGTACCCCAGCTGTGACAACGTGGAGTAGGCCAAT
>CAXMSI010000006.1:10117-10581 GCA_964196085.1 uncultured Acidimicrobiia bacterium
GTCTGTCTGAACCAGAGCCAAAAGACCGGTGAGCATGAGAGTGATGGCACCAATCCACATGATGTAGACCCGCACCGGCTCACCCAACGATTCAAAGAGTGGGAAGAAGCGAGCAAGCAGATAGACGCCGGCGGTAACCATGGTGGCGGCATGCATCAGGGCCGAAACTGGTGTTGGACCCGCCATGGCATCGGGCAGCCAGACATGGAGCGGGAATTGGGCTGACTTACCCATCGCCCCAACGAACAACAGGCCAGCACCGACAACGGCGACCTTTGTCATACCCTCAGTGCCTTCTTCAGCCGCGGACAGGATCTCGGCAATACGGAACGAGCCAGCACCCACGGCCACCATGATGGCGCCAATAATGAGTCCAACATCGGCAACCTTGTTAACCAGGAACGCCTTCATACCGGCGGAACTGTTCTCCTTCTTCTCCCAGTAATGGCCAATCAGGAGGTATG